>RFGJ01000401.1 GCA_003696665.1 Gammaproteobacteria bacterium
CTACGCGATCAGCGTGGCAAATCGGGGCTTCCGCACCCAGATCACTGTGGAGTTCGGCGGCTGGCTGAAGGACTCCGCTTGCACCTTCTGTGGCCAGTGCGTGCAGACCTGCCCAACAGGCGCCCTGGCCGACAAGAAGGCGTTGCGGTTTGCTGTGACGGAGTAAGTCGCCCGGGGCTGAATAATCGTGAGGAGAAGAATAAAGAATGAGTGTGCATTTTGATTCAAAACAAGCGAAACAGACCACCCTTGCACGGGGACAAGCCAAGCCATTTCTGAAATGGGCGGGAGGCAAACAGCAATTACTCAAACAATTCGAGCGGTTGTTTCCATCCCAGTTTAATCGGTATATAGAGCCATTTCTTGGCGGTGGTGCTGTTTATTTTTACCTCTGGAATCGCGGCCAGATCCAATCAGACCATTCCTTGCTTTTCGATATTAACGAAGAATTGATCAATACCTACCGGGTTGTACGAGATCAACTGGACCTTCTCATTGAATTGCTAGAAGAACATGCCCGTCAACATTGTCGCGAGTACTACTATTCAGTGCGCGCTCTCGATCGAAAACCCAATTTTTTTATGAGCGATGTCGAAAGAGCAGCGCGCACTATCTATCTAAACAAGACTTGCTTCAACGGGCTTTACCGAGTAAACCGTAAAGGTGAATTTAATGTCCCTATGGGGAGTTATAAGAATCCTCAGATTTTCCAGGAGGCGACCCTGAAAGCCGCCAGTGACGCTCTTCAAGGCACTCTTCTGGACGTCCGCGATTTTCGGTCAGTGACTGCTATCGCTCGACCGGGAGATTTTGTGTACTTCGATCCACCATACGTACCATTAAGCGCAACTGCAAACTTTACGAGCTATACTTCTAGTAATTTTGACCAAGAAGACCAACATGCTCTCGCGTCGGTGTTTCAAGAACTTACAGAGCGAGGTTGCTATTGCATGCTAAGTAATTCGTACACCCCTCTAGTTCTTGAACTGTACGAAGAATTCCGTATCGAAGTTCTTCTCGCAAATAGAGCGATTAATTCTAAGGGCAATTCAAGAGGATTGATTCGAGAAGTTGTGGTCTTAAATTATTGATGAGGGAATACTGATGGCCGGTAAAGGACGAGCACCACGTAAAGGGGATGAACTGAAGAACAAAGTAGTGGAGCTTGCAGAAAAACTTGGCCTGCAGGCCGAAACGGAAGTCCGGGCCGCTAGACGACTGTGGGGGGCGAGACGCAGAATTGATGTTGTCTTAACACATAAAGATACGAACCGTAAGTTAGGTGTTGAGTGCAAATATCAAGGAGGGTCTGGCTCGGCAGAAGAAAAGATTCCGGCCACAATACAGGACATTGCATACTGGCCGATTCCCGGAATCGTTGTTATAGACGGGGAAGGTTTCTCGAAAAATATGAGTGGGTTTCTTATGGCTACTGGAAAGGCGGTTTGGTTTGAAGATTTGGAGGAGTGGCTTAAGTTATATTTCGGGCTATAAGCCTGCTGTTCATTTTCATGCGACATCATCGATAGATAGTATTGAGGTCATATTCGTTCGGCTCGCCTTTGCCTGCGGCGCCCCAAAGCTGCTCTGTGACTGAGGGCTTGGTGGTTTCCTCATCAGAGTATGGAGGCAGTTGCTCGAGCTGC
>RFGJ01000402.1 GCA_003696665.1 Gammaproteobacteria bacterium
CCCCATGATGTAGCGACCATGTTTAAGCACGTTAGCGACTTGCGCCTCAATCTTCGGTCGCAACACATCTTGCTGTGTTTTCAGGTCGATAAAATCTGTGCAGCCGTCATCACTCTCATTCAGCCAGCAAAGCGCTTCTTCGGGTGTTTTTGCCGAAAGTAATCCCAGCGTATCAAAAGAACAGTCGCTGGTCACAATCACCTTTTCACCATGGATAGCCATAGCTGCAAGCGCAATTTGCGCATCCTCAAAATCGCGGCTATGACCGTATTCGCTCCGATAGTCCGCACCAACATGTGACAGAATCGAAACATGTTCAAACAAATGATCCATCAAACGGCATAAAGTTTCTTTACGGCGCGTTGCTTCCATCCCTTTGTCAGCAAGACAGCGATTAGCAAGATACTCGATCGCTGACAACGATGATGCAGCAACCCATAAACGGGCCTCACCCTGTTCGGCCCGATCAAATAACGTTTCCAACACGTCAACATGCGCGCGTGCGAACCAAAGGTCGAGCACCGAATTGACATCCAGAATCAGATGCTTCATTTCACATGTTTCCGGAACAGATGCTCATGCCACCTCTGTTTGTCTTCTTCAGGAGATACCGACTGATTGTGTTCTCGGTATTTTCCCAAGATAGCATCTAGATCTCTGCCAACACTTCCGCTCCGGGCCAGCTTCACCTCATTCAAGACACTGCTGCCATCATCAATTGCAGCATCGGGAATCTCCACCACAACTTCGACACGCCTCAGTCGCCGACCCAAGGAGTCCGGAAGACGAACGATGCCATGCTCACATACCGCCTGAATTCTCATGTATCCCTCCTGTTTCTGGTCTTACCCCACTTTGCATACGCGCCCATGGTGCAGTCGATATTTCGTCCCTGTCGCCGAACACACAGCTTCTTCTCCGTCGCCATCCAGCGGCAAATCGAGCCGCTCGCCATGCTCACTCATCCAGCCAACATGCCGCGCCGGCACGCCGACCATCAGCGCATAATCCGGCACATCCCGGGTTACCACCGCGCCGGCGCCAATGAACGCATAACGACCGATCGTCACGCCGCACACGATCGTGCAATTCGCACCCAGCGTTGCGCCCTTGCGCACCAAGGTGTCGCGATATTCGTCCTTGCGCGGCACGGCCGACCGCGGGTTGTACACATTGGTAAACACCATCGATGGACCGCAGAACACATCGTCCTCAAGGGTCACATTGTCGTAGACCGATACATTGTTCTGAATCTTCACATTGTCGCCAATCACCACCCGATTGCCGACAAACACATTCTGCCCCAAGGAACAACCTCGTCCGATGCGGGCGCCGCCA
>RFGJ01000403.1 GCA_003696665.1 Gammaproteobacteria bacterium
CCACCGGCGGCAAGACCACGGAGGCGGAGATCTGCTGGAGTTGCCACGACGCCAACGGTGTCAGCGAGTGGGGCGTGAACAACAACGCCAATACCGGCAACAGCACCTACGACTACGGGTCCCTGGACACCAGCAACTGGACCATCGCCACTTGGACCAGTGCCAACTTCGCCTACAAAACCGGTGCCATCGAATCGACCCACTCGGTTAATCCCAATGTGACCCAGGCTGGTGTGGATGCCGTCGCAGACATCCGCTGTAGCTACTGCCACGATGTCCACAACCGCAACCAGGCTCCCAACGACACCGTTACCGGTAAACCCTATCTGCGCGGGACCTGGAAGGGTAACCCCTACAAAGAGGACGGGGCACCGCAATTAAATACAAACTATACGAGTTTGCAAAAATTTGGTTCGGTTCCCCGGGGAAGCACCAGTCAAACAACCATGGGCGGTTATTGGATTGACCAGAACAGTGGCAGCCCAACAACGGGTTGGACACTCGCCAACAGTGCCGGGTTGTGTACCCTTTGCCATGGAACCGATGTTGATAACATGAACAAATTTGGTACTGCCGCGAATGCTTGGGTTGGCAAAAATGGCCACAGTAACGCTGTTATCGGCGGGACCGGTCTGCACAAGCAAAATATTTTCGACCTGCGTGGGGGAACGTTGGGTAACAGCACCAACCCGGCTATGGCTTGGCAGGGGGCCAATGCTCCTGGAGATAAGGGTAATTGGGGATTCAGAGGGCAAGCAGGGAAAGCAGCTGGATTCGGACCTGCTCTAAACCCCAACAAGGAAGGAAGGAACTATCAGGGTTATGAATGGGGAGCGACGGTTGATAACAACACTGTGGATACCCAGTTCCACAAATTCAGCTGCTCCAAGTGCCATAACCCGCATGCCTCGCGCCTGCCGCGGTTGATGATTACCAACTGTCTGGATACCAAGCACAACACATGGGATGATTCCTATGGAACACCTACATCCGGGAATTTTGGAAATTTGAATAATGGCCGCCATATCTCTCAGTGGACGTCCGCCCAGAACTGCCACCGGGTTGGTGACCCCGCAGAGGGAGGTAATGGAAACGGGTGGAACCTGGTGACTCCCTGGACGACCACTGGAACCCATGACAACGGCACGATTCCGTAGAAAGGACAGACCATGAAACGCTACAGCAAACCTAAGGTGGTAGGGAGTGGCAGCGTCCATCCCTGCTGAGATGAAATAAGGAAATGAAGAAGGTGAAAGCCCGGGTCCGGTACCCGGGCTTTCTTCTTTCCAACTTCCGGGGTCAGG
>RFGJ01000404.1 GCA_003696665.1 Gammaproteobacteria bacterium
GTGTACCTCTCCTGTTGGTTGTTGATTCGGGTTCAATCAACAGGGTACACCGCTTCTTCAATCAGCCCATACACCAGAAATCAGCATGGCTCTCCCAGCTTAAATGACAAATGTCACCCTCAAGTCATGACTTTTGACTCTGCAAAATTCCGCTGCTCACTGCAACAATATAGCCATATTCCACAAATGGGGTGATTTGATGCAAGCAGAGATAGCACACGACAAGGCGACAACAACAACCGAGGTAATCGCTACAGTCTGTAATCTGAAAAAATCTTTTGGCAAAACAATGGCCCTGGCTGGTGTTGATTTAGAGATTCGAGCCGGTCAGTTGGTCGCACTACTCGGCCCCAATGGGGCCGGTAAAACAACCCTAATTCAATCGCTGTTAGGCCGATATAAGCCCGATGCGGGTTATTGCCAGATCATGGGGGCAACGCCAACTGCCTGGCAAACCCGGCAACAAATGGGCGTGATGATGCAGGTGGCTCAGGTACCTGGCACTTTGACGGTGAGTGAGCATATTGAGAGTTTTTCAGCTTACTATCCATCGCCCAGGCCTCTGGCTGAAGTAATTGAGTTGTGTGGTTTGGAAAAAATCGCTGATCGGCGATTTGGAGAACTATCAGGCGGCCAAAAACAACGCTTGCTGTTTGCTCTGGCAATATGCGGCAACCCAAAGCTGTTACTGCTGGATGAGCCCACGGTCGGGCTGGACAGCCAGGCACGAAAAAATCTTTGGAAAGTCATTCAGCAATTAACAGCAACGGGCACGTCTATTTTGCTCACCACTCACTATATCGAAGAAGCCGAGGCGCTGGCAGATTATGTCTATGTATTAGCCGATGGGAAAATTATTGCTAAGGGTACCACCGAAGCCATCAAGCAAAATAGTCGCGGTCAGGTCATCACCTGTACAACGGCTCTCACTAATCAACAATTACATGACTTACCCTTTGTGTTCCACCTGGAATTGGCCGCGAGCGGACAGGCAAAATTATTCAGCCGTAATGCCGACGCAACACTTAGAGAACTACTTCTTCTCGATCAGAGCGCATCCCATTTGCGGATCAGTGACTGCACTCTGGAAGAAGCCTTTTCCGATATTTTGGAGCGGCACCAACAGCAATCCAATACCAATAATGCCGCCACGCTTTTTAAGAATCCTCACAAGGAGTAAACCGCCATGATGACGTCTAAACCACTCAATGCGCAGGAAATCACCGCTGGCTCGACAAGCAAGGCATTGACACAACATAGGCGCGCTCATCCAAGCCACTGGTTCCGGGTTTTGATCAGTGAAAGTCGGTTTGAAATACTCAAAACCATGCGCCAACCCGGTTTTGTGATCCCCAGTCTGGCTTTTCCCATGATGTTTTATTTGTTCTTTGGCATTATTTTTAATCGCAATGGCATGGGTAGCCAAATGCCGGTCTATATGATGGCGACTTACGGCACCTTTGGCGTGATAGGTCCATCTTTGTTTAGTTTTGGAGTTGGTGTGGCCGTTGAAAAAAGTCAGGGTTGGTTCGATTTGAAGCAAGCCAGCCCCATTCCACCCCTGCTCTATATTATTGCCCGAATCGTTTTGGCAATGGCCTTTTCACTGGCCATTTTGATTGGTCTGTATTCAATTGGCGCGCTGCTGGGCGATGTCGTTTTGCATCGAACTCAGTGGCTTTTGCTGACGCTAACCCTGCTTCTTGGGGCGATTCCTTTTTGTCTGTTTGGTTTATTTATCGGGCTGCGTTTCAAGGCACAGTCGGCTCCCGCAATTGTGAACTTAATTTATTTACCCAGCGCGTTTTTTTCCGGCCTGTGGATTCCCATAATGCTGTTTCCTGATTACCTGCAAAAGTTGGCTAATCTTTTGCCGCCTTATCATTTGGCGCAACTGGTCTTGCATATCATTAGTGGAGACGATAGTGCCAGAGCGGCCTTTACCAATGGCCAAAGCGTCAGTTACCACCTGATCCTTCTTGCAGGATACACGTTGCTATTTGGCTGGATGGCAATACGGAGCTATCAGAAAGAAATGGTTATTAACCCGGCAACGAAGAATATCTGATATTAATGTGTCGTCATGAACGAGAAGATAGA
>RFGJ01000405.1 GCA_003696665.1 Gammaproteobacteria bacterium
ATCCAACTTTGAGGGCTGTTATTTAGGCGTGCTTATTCGCCTGTGTTTTCGTTTTCTGATTGTTTTTCCTCGGTGGTGGCTTGCTCAAGACTTTCCACGGAGGCACCATTCATAATGGCTTCAATTTGTTTGCGATCCAGTGTCTCGTATTTGATCAGCGCTTGCGCCATGTTTTCTAGCGTTTGGCGTTCTTCTTCAAGAATTTTCCAGGCGGTCGAATACGCCTGATCAATGATGCGCCGAATTTCGGCATCGATTTTTTCTGCCGTGGCTTCGCTGACATGCTTATGGCGGGTGACGCTACGACCTAAGAACACCTCGCCTTCGTCTTCTGCATAAGTCAATGGACCAAGCACCTTGGAAAGCCCCCACTGTGTGACCATTTTTCGAGCCAAATCGGTGGCGCGCTCAATGTCGTTAGCCGCCCCTGTGGTCACTTTGTCTTCGCCAAAGACGATTTCTTCGGCCACACGGCCACCGAATAAGGAGGCCAGCATCGACTCAAGCAGTTGTTTTGAATAACTCAATCGATCCTGTTCCGGCAAATACATGGTCACGCCCAGGGCTCGCCCACGGGGAATGATGGTGACTTTATAAACAGGATCATGTTGGGGCATTTTCAAACCTACGATGGCATGCCCTGCCTCATGGTAGGCCGTCAATCGCTTCTCTTCCTCCGTCATCACCATGGAGCGCCGTTCGGCGCCCATCATGATCTTGTCTTTGGCCTTTTCAAAATCTTCCATGGTGACACGGCGCTTGTTGGCGCGCGCGGCAAACAACGCCGCCTCGTTGACCAAATTGGCCAGATCGGCCCCCGAAAAGCCTGGCGTGCCTCGTGCAATGATGGAAGGGTCAACATCGTCGCCCAAAGGTACGCGCCGCATATGCACCTTTAGAATTTCTTCCCGTCCGCGCACATCGGGCAGGCTGACAACCACCTGGCGGTCAAAACGGCCAGGGCGCAACAATGCTGGGTCAAGCACATCGGGACGGTTGGTCGCGGCAATGACGATCACGCCTTCTCCACCTTCGAATCCGTCCATTTCGACAAGCAACTGGTTCAGTGTTTGCTCTCGTTCGTCATGACCACCGCCGAGTCCAGCACCACGGTGCCGACCCACAGCATCAATTTCATCAATGAAGATAATGCATGGCGCGTGTTTTTTCGCTTGGTCAAACATGTCGCGCACACGCGATGCCCCAACCCCAACGAACATTTCGACAAAATCGGAACCTGAAATGGTAAAGAAAGGCACCTTCGCTTCACCGGCAATGGCCTTGGCCAGAAGGGTTTTACCAGTCCCCGGCGGGCCAACCATCAGGACACCACGCGGAATACGACCGCCCAGTTTCTGGAATTTGCCGGGGTCTCGCAAAAATTCGACCAGCTCCTTCACTTCTTCTTTTGCTTCTTCACAACCGGCCACGTCCGCAAAAGTGGTTTTGACGTCATCTTCACTGAGCATGCGGGCCTTGCTCTTACCGAAGCTCATGGCCCCCTTGCCGCCACCTTGCATTTGTCGCATAAAGAAAATCCATACGGCGATCAACAGCAGCATTGGGAACCAATTAATCAGTATGGCTAGAAATAGGTTGGTTTCACGAGGCTTGCCTTGGAAATGAACTTCAGGCTTGTTTTCCAGCAATTTTTCCAATGACTCACCGCTGATGGGGATGAACGTATGGAAACGTTCGCCCGTGACATATTCACCGGTGATTTCCTGACCACCTATCACAGTGATGCTTTTTACCTGATCCGCCTTAATGTCGGCAATCAACTGCGAATATCCGATGTCGCGCGGTTGATTGGCAGTATTGAAATTTTGGAACACCATTACCAACACGGCGCCCACCACCAACCACAAAATTAACTGTCTTCCCAAATCGTTCAAGGTTCTGCCTCTTTCAATCTTGTTTTCACAACCGAAATTATGCTGAAACTATACCCGATAGCCCAGCCCCAGTATATAGACTTCACGCGAACGCGGGCGCGACGCCTTTGGCTTACGAACACGCACGCGGTCGAAGGAATGGCGAACGGTTTTGAGATAGTCATCAAACCCTTCGCCCTGAAAAACCTTGACGACAAAATTGGCGCCAGGGTTGGCAACCTGGGTCACCAAATCGAATGCCAATTCGGCCAGATACATCGCGCGCGGCTGATCGACTGCATCCATACCGCTCATATTTGGGGCCATGTCAGACAATATCAAATCCGCCCTCGCCCCGCCCATGTGTTCGAGAAGGCTATCGAGCACCGTTTTTTCGCGAAAGTCACCTTGGATAAAAGTCACGTCCGGCAAAGGGTCCATTGGCAAAATATCCAATGCAAAAATCTGTCCCTTCCCTTTCAAGTGATAGGAAACCCACTGACTCCATCCCCCTGGGGCAGCCCCCAAGTCCACCACAGTCATACCGGGACGGACAATCGCATCTCGCTCGGCAATTTCCATCAGCTTGTAAACCGCACGCGATCGATACCCCTCTTTTTGTGCTTTCTGCACATAGGGATCATTGAAATGTTCCTGCAACCAACGCTTGCTGCTCTTACTTTTTGCCATAGCGGATTTAATTATTTCCCAAACGCGTTTTTGGTTTACAATAACGCCCCTTGCGTTAACGTTCTGACAACCAATGGCACTGACTAACACCCAAATTCGCTTTCTCAGGGCGCGCGCCCACTCCCTTAAGCCCGTGGTTCTGCTTGGCAGTCAAGGACTGACTGAAGCCGTGCTCAATGCCATCGACGAAGCCCTCGAGCATCACGAACTCATCAAGGTCAAGGTCAGAGCAGAAACACGAGACGACAAGCAAGCCATTATCGATGCCATTGTCGAGGCCACAGGCGCGGAGAAAATACAAGTTGTTGGCCATAACCTGACGTTGTATCGGGCGGCCAAAAACCCACGCCTGCTCCTGCCGCGCGGTTAGGCCTCGTACCGAACCTCGACGATTTCGTACTCCACTTCGCCACCTGGCGCCTGAACACGCACGATCTCGCCCTCCTCACGTCCGATCAGGGCGCGAGCAATGGGTGATTTATAGGACAACCGCCCACTTTTCGGATCAGCCTCATCGTGTCCGACAATCTTGTATGTCGTTTCTTCATCCGTCTCCAAGTTAAGGAGCACAACCGTGACGCCGAAAACAACTTTGCCATCCTGTGGCAGTTTTGTGACGTCAATGATTTGGGCGTTGGCCAACTTGCCTTCAATTTCCTGAATTCGGCCTTCGATGAAACCCTGTTGTTCCCGAGCGGCATGATACTCTGCGTTTTCCTTGAGATCGCCATGTGCGCGTGCTTCGGCAATGGCGGCAATGACGCGTGGCCGCGCCACAGTTTTCAGCTCATGCAATTCTTGCTTGAGCGCTTCCGCGCCCTTGATGGTCATCGGTTCACGTTGCATCTACTTCACCTTCTTATGTAATTCTTGAACAGTTTCCACCGAAATGTCATCGACACAATTCAGTGCATCACAGGTCGCGAGTCCGCCAGCTATGGTCGTGGAATACGCGACCTTATGCTCCAACGCCGTACGCCGAATGGTGTACGAGTCGGCGATGGCTTTACGCCCTTCTGTCGTGTTGACAATATAAGCGATTTCATCGTTCTTGATGGTATCAAGGATATTGGGGCGCCCCTCATAGGCCTTGTTGACCCGCTCGACCGGAATACCGTGCTGGCGCAAGTAGTCATGCGTTCCACCGGTGGCAATCAGGGTAAACCCATGCGCCATCAACTTTTTCGCCAACGTGACTGTGGTCGGTTTGTCGGCATCGCGTACGCTCAAAATGACTTTACCGCCTTTCGGTGGCGTATTTCCAGCACCAAGCAACGCTTTGTAATAGGCACTGCCAAACGACAAACCAATGCCCATCACTTCGCCCGTGGATTTCATTTCCGGCCCCAAGATAGGGTCGGCGCCCGGGAACTTGGCGAACGGAAACACTGGCGCCTTGACCGCATAAAACTCTGGCCTAGCTTCCTGTGTGTAACCGAGCTCGGCCAGCGTGGCACCGGCCATACATTTTGCTGCTATCTTCGCAAGCGGGATGCCGGTCGCCTTAGAGACAAACGGCACCGTGCGCGAAGCTCTTGGGTTGACTTCAAGAATATAAATTTCGTCATCCTTGATGGCGAACTGGGCATTCATCAGTCCCACCACGCCAAGCTCCCGCGCAAGCAATCCCATCTGTCGACGCATCTCATCCTGCAATGCCTGAGACAGAGAAAATGGCGGAATCGAACAGGCAGAGTCCCCACTGTGCACGCCCGCTTGCTCAATGTGCTCCATAATGCCGCCGATCAAAATATCGCCGTTTTTATCACAAATAGCATCAACATCCACCTCGATGGCGTCGTCGAGGAAACGGTCGAGCAGGACCGGGGACTCATTGGAGACACTCACCGCCTCAGACATATAGCGGCGAAGTTCATCCTCGTTGTACACAATCTCCATCGCTCGTCCGCCAAGTACGTAAGATGGGCGCACCACCAGCGGGTAGCCAATTTCTGCAGCCAACCGCACCCCTTCTTCAAGGGTTCGTGCCGTACGATTCGGCGGCTGTTTCAAACCTAAGCGTTCAATGGCACGCTGGAACCGCTCCCGATCCTCGGCGCGGTCGATGGCGTCCGGAGATGTCCCGATAATTGGTACGCCAGCCGCTTCCAACGCTCGCGCCAATTTGAGTGGTGTTTGCCCACCATAATGGACAACGACACCAATCGGATTCTCTTTGGCCACGATTTCAAGCACATCTTCAAGCGTCAGCGGTTCAAAATACAGCCTATCGGACGTGTCATAATCGGTTGATACCGTTTCCGGGTTACAGTTGACCATGATGGTCTCGTAGCCCATCTCCTTGGCCGCAAAAGCCGCGTGTACGCAGCAGTAATCGAATTCGATCCCTTGGCCAATGCGGTTGGGCCCACCACCGAGGACAACGATTTTCTTTCTATCCGTCGGCGCCGCTTCGCATTCTTGCTCGTAAGTCGAATACATATAGGCCGTATCCGTCTCAAATTCGGCAGCGCAGGTGTCCACGCGCTTATAGACCGGACGAATGCCGAGTTCATGGCGACGCTTGCGAATTTCGCCCTCGCTCACGTCCAACAGCTTGCCAATCCGTTTGTCGGAAAATCCCTTGCGCTTGAGATGCCGTAAGAAATGAGCATCCAGTGCGCGTAAGCCACGCTGTGCCACTTGGCTTTCCAGCTGCACTAATTCCTGAATCTGGACGAGAAACCACGGATCAATGTGTGTCAGTGCATTCACCTGCTCGATACTCCAGCCATAGCGGAAGGCATCCGCCACATACCACAGTCGCTCTGGGCCGGGCACCTGTAACTTGTTTGCCAATAGCTTTTCCGCATCGTCCTTCGAAAGGTCCAGTTTCGGATCTAGGCCAGTGGCATCCACTTCCAATCCACGCAGTGCTTTTTGCATGGATTCCTGGAAAGTACGACCAATGGCCATGACTTCACCGACCGATTTCATTTGCGTGGTGAGCACCGGCTCAGACTGAGAAAATTTCTCAAAGTTGAATCGGGGGATCTTCGTCACCACATAATCGATTGTGGGCTCAAAGGAAGCAGGCGTCCGCCCACCCGTGATTTCATTGCTCAATTCATCGAGCGTGTAACCCACCGCCAATTTGGCGGCCACCTTCGCTATCGGAAAACCTGTGGCCTTGGATGCCAGTGCCGACGAGCGAGAAACCCGCGGATTCATCTCAATCACCACTAGCCGTCCATTTTTTGGATTGACGGCAAACTGAACGTTCGAACCACCCGTCTCCACACCAATTTCGCGCAGGACGGCCATCGAGGCATCCCGCATAATCTGGTATTCCTTATCAGTCAATGTCTGGGCTGGCGCGACCGTAATCGAGTCGCCGGTATGCACCCCCATCGGATCAAGGTTTTCGATTGAGCAGACAATGATACAGTTGTCGTTGCGGTCGCGAACCACTTCCATTTCGTATTCTTTCCACCCGATGAGCGACTCATCAATGAGCAACTCACTGGTCGGCGACAAGTCAAGACCGCGACGACAGATTTCCTCGAATTCCTCACGGTTATAGGCAATCCCGCCACCCGTGCCGCCCATCGTGAACGAAGGACGGATGATACAGGGAAAGCCGACTTTCTCTAACGCAGCGTAGGCCTGCTCCATGTTATGGGCAATGGCCGAACGCGGCATTTCCAGCCCGATCTTGGCCATTGCTTTCGCGAACAGTTCACGATCTTCTGCCTTGTCTATTGCCTCCCGGTCGGCGCCGATCATTTCGACACCGTATTTTTCCAAAATACCACGAGAGGCCAGATCCAACGCCGTATTGAGCGCGGTCTGCCCACCCATCGTTGGTAAAATGGCATCCGGACGTTCCTTCTCAATAATTTTTTCCACAACCTGCCAGCAGATGGGCTCAATGTAAGTGGCATCCGCCAACTCCGGATCTGTCATGATGGTCGCCGGATTTGAGTTCACCAAAATGACCCGGTAGCCTTCTTCTTTCAGCGCTTTACATGCTTGCGCACCGGAATAGTCAAATTCACAAGCCTGCCCAATCACAATCGGACCGGCCCCAATAATCAGAATACTTTCTATGTCGGTTCTTTTCGGCATGTCTCTACCCTATATTCCCGCAGCGTTTTGTTTTCCAGCACGCATCAAAGCCACAAATTCATCAAACAAACCGGCGACATCATGCGGCCCCGGACTGGCTTCAGGATGGCCTTGGAAGCCAAAAGCAGGGACATCCGTGCGCCTTACCCCCTGAATGGTTCCGTCAAAAAGCGATATATGTGTCACCTCAAGATTGCTTGGCAGACTTTCTTCATCCACCGCAAAACCGTGATTTTGCGATGTGATCATGACTTTGTCGGTCCGCAGGTCCTTGACTGGATGATTGGCGCCATGGTGACCAAATTTCATTTTGACTGTGCGTGCACCGCTGGCCAGTGACAGCAATTGATGCCCTAAGCAAATACCAAACATGGGCACCGCCGTATCGGCAAGGCGTTGAATGGCGTCGATCGCATACGCACAGGGTTCTGGATCGCCGGGGCCATTGGAAAGGAACACGCCATCGGGCGCCATCGCCAAAACGTCTTCCGCTGATGTCGTTGCTGGAACAACTGTCACCCGGCAACCGCGCTCTGCCAGCATTCTGAGGATATTACGCTTCACACCGAAATCATAGGCAACAACGTGGTACGATGTATCGGTCACTTCGCCATAGCCACGCCCAAGCGACCACTCACCTTGCCGCCACTCATAAGGTCTTTGCGTTGTCACCACGCTCGCTAAATCCATGCCTTTCAAGCCAGGAAAGGCGCGCGCCTCAGTCAACGCGGCCTCTACGTCCTCTCCAACCCAAATGCAACCCGCCATGGCGCCGTGTTGGCGCAAATGCCGTGTCAATGCGCGGGTGTCAATATCGGCAATGGCCACGATGCCACGAGCCTTCAAATAGGCATCCAACGACTGTTCGGAGCGCCAGTTACTTGGCACCATCGACAAATCACGAATGACCAGTCCCGCGGCCCAAATTTTGTCCGCCTCTTCGTCTTCTGCATTGACACCAACGTTACCGATATGTGGATACGTCAGTGTGACAATCTGGCGTGCATAAGACGGATCTGTGAGTATTTCCTGATAGCCTGTCATCGCGGTATTGAACACGACTTCACCAACCGTCTTACCATCAGCGCCAATCGATCGACCATGGAACACTGTCCCGTCTTCGAGTACAAGTAGGGCGGGCTGTATCAAGATAACCTCCGTTCAGTCATGTGCGAGAAGCATGATTTCGGCTCGCTAGATAGACAAAAAGCGGAGAAAGCCGAGGCCTTCTGACCGCTTGTTGTCAATTAGCAGTTAAACCTTTCCTATTTTAATGGACTTCGGAGGCTCTGTCCATGTAGTTGGTGAAGCATCAACATGCCAAGTATCAACACTAAGTCATAGTGGCATCAAAATGGGGATGGCATGGCAATCAAGAGAATTTTTCTATCGCCGCATTCAGCAAAGTCGGATAAAAAGTGGTGGGCCCACCAGGACTCGAACCTGGGACCAACGGATTATGAGTCCGCTGCTCTAACCAACTGAGCTATAGGCCCAACGATGAATTGCTCGCGCATTTTATGGAATTTGAAACGGCCTCGCAACGGGGCGAGGCCATTTTTCTAGTCCTCGAGATAGCTTCTCAGCTTTTCAGAACGAGAAGGGTGACGCAGTTTGCGCAGTGCCTTGGCTTCGATTTGACGAATACGCTCACGCGTCACGTCGAACTGCTTACCGACCTCTTCCAAGGTATGATCGGTATTCATGTCAATGCCAAAGCGCATGCGAAGCACTTTCGCCTCTCGTGCGGTGAGGCCAGCCAGCACCTCTCGCGTCGTCTCCTTCAGGCTTTCCCGAGTGGCTGCATCAATGGGCGATTCCGTCACCTGATCTTCGATAAAATCGCCAAGATGCGAATCTTCATCATCGCCAATCGGTGTTTCCATCGAAATTGGCTCTTTGGCTATCTTGAGCACCTTACGGATTTTTTCTTCGGGCATGCCCATACGTTCGGCCAATTCCTCTGGCTGTGGTTCACGCCCCATTTCCTGGAGCATTTGGCGCGAGATTCGGTTCAGCTTGTTGATCGTTTCGATCATATGCACAGGAATTCGAATGGTGCGCGCCTGATCTGCAATGGAACGAGTGATTGCCTGCCGAATCCACCAAGTCGCATAGGTCGAGAATTTGTAACCGCGGCGATATTCAAATTTGTCGACCGCTTTCATCAAACCAATATTGCCCTCTTGAATCAGATCAAGGAATTGCAAGCCTCGGTTGGTATATTTTTTCGCAATCGAGATCACCAAGCGCAGATTCGCTTCGACCATTTCCTTTTTGGCGCGCCGGGCTCTCGCCTCACCAATCGACATCTTGCGGTTGGCTTCTTTAATTTCGGCCACGGTCAAGCTGCATTTCTCTTCAATTTGGCGGAGTTTTTTCTGGGCACGCATAATGTCTTCCGCAAATTCCTGCAGGCGTTCAGAATATGACTCGCCAGCCTCAAGGTGCTCAGCAAGCCAATTCGGATTGGTCTCATTGCCCGGGAATGTGGCGATAAAAGTGCGTCTCGGCATGCCTGCCTGATCGACACACATTTTCATAATCAAACGCTCCTGTACGCGCACTTCGTCCATGATTTCCCGCAAATTCGACACCAAACTGTCGAACATCTTAGGCACGAGGCGGAATGTCGAAAATAGCGCCAACATCTCTTCGAGGCGCTTTTTCGTGGTCTTGTGCGCACGCCCGTACTTGTTCAGCGCTTCGATATACTTGTCATACCGCTGGCGCAGTTCGATGAACTTTTCCCGTGCTTCTTCTGGATTCGGCCCGGTAGGATCTTCATCGTCTGCGTCATCGTCGTCATCATCAAGATCATCCTCCGAAAGCTCCGAGCCAACATGCTCGGCACCGGACACGTTCGGTGCATCGCCATCATCGTTGACGAATCCAGTGACAATATCCGTCAATCGCATTTCGCCAGCTTGCCAGCGATCAAAAGCATCAAGCAATTTGGCAATGGTGTCTGGAAACTCCGCAATGGCTGCCGCAACCTGCTGAAGGCCTTCTTCAATGCGCACTGCAATTTCAATCTCGCCTTCACGGGTTAAAAGTTCAACCGTACCCATTTCCCGCATATACATACGCACTGGGTCGGTGGTGCGTCCAAACTCGGCATCAACCGAAGCAAGTACCGCAGCCGTTTCCTCCACTTCATCATCATCGACGGCAGAGTCATTCATCATTAACAGTGGGTCATCTGGTGCTTCTTCATGCACCTGAATCCCCATGTCATTGATCATTTGAATAATGTCTTCAATTTGATCGGAATCGATAATGTCTGGTGGCAGATGGTCATTGACCTCTGCGTAAGTCAGGTAACCCTGCTCTTTGCCATGTGCGATGAGTTGCTTGAGTTGCGACTTTTGCTGCGACTTATCCATAAAGGCTTGCCACCGTTACTTAGTTTGGTTAATCTCTGGGCCAGTCCACAATGTGTTCTGACCGCAACCGACTGCCCAAGTTCCCATCGCGAGGGACGGGGAAAGGGGCGGTATTATACACAAAGCATTGCCGAATATCGACAGCCTGTCTATTAGTCTTAGTTGAAAAAACGCTCAACACCAAAACTGGTGTGGCCGTAACATGGGACTGGTTTATCATTTTTCAACCCGAAAATGGGGTTATTTGTGCACGTCGGGTTGCGATAGTAACCGCTTCAATAACGCTTTTTCTTCAGGTGTAAGACTTCTCTCCTTCGCCGCTGCCATCAGTTCATCAAGCTTTTGCGTTCGTGCGCTGGCTTTCAGCGCTTTGAGCGCGGCGTAAAACTCGTCATCAAGAATGGTTTCCGGCACGTGTTCTGCCCAGCCAAGAAGACGTTTCAACGCTTGATACTCAGGCGCTTCGCGGAAACGTTCAAGGATCACCGCCGTATTCGGTGTCTTCACGCTCTGAATGCTTTCCACCACGTTATGAAGCACCTCCAAACCCGGCATCGACAACTCCGACAGCCAGCCCCAGTCACCACACTCTGCGGCCAAAGTCGGTTTCACCAACAAGAAAGCGACGACTCGACGAAGCGGAGTCATCACCAAGGGCTTTTTGCGCACGCGGGACTTTTCGCCCCTTCGCCTATCGACCGTTGTGCGCTCCCGCTTAATAATTGCCGTGCCGACAACTTCCTCAATTTGGCTGGCAAGCAGCGATTTATAGACGGGATCGGAAATTTTCTCAAGCATGGGTCGGGCAAGTGCCGCTAAGCGAGCCCGTCCATCCACAGTGTCCAAATCACATAACTGCGCCAATCGACCCACGAGATACTCGGAAAGCACAGGCGCCTTGTTGATGGCATCGATAAACTGTTCAGCCCCATGGGTGCGGACCCAACTGTCCGGATCCTCACCTGCTGGCAACGTGAGAAACCTGACTTCCCGGCCATCGCGAATCTCTGGCAAAACGGTTTCCAACGCTCGCCATGCCGCTTTCTGACCGGCACTATCTCCATCAAAACAAATTACGATCCGATTGGTGTGCCGAAACAATAACGAGAAATGTTCCTGCGACATCGCCGTCCCTAGTGTGGCCACGGCATTGGTGATGCCGGATTCGGCCAATGCCACAACATCCATATACCCTTCCACCACAATCAACCGTTCAAGGCGTCGGTTGGCTTGCAGGGCTTCATACAAACCATAAACCTCTCTTCCCTTGTGAAAAATCGGGGTTTCGGGAGAGTTTAAATATTTTGGTTCACCACCGTTGAATACCCGCCCGCCAAAGCCAACCACCTGCCCACGTCGATTGCGAATTGGAAACATGACCCGTTGACGAAAACGATCATAGGTCTTGCCGTCGCGCACCACGAGCATGCCAGCCAGTTGCAATTGGCGACGCGTCTCCCGATCGATGCCCACTTTTGTGGCGAGGCGGTCCCAACCTGCAGGCGCATAACCAATTGCAAACCTTTCCATAGTCTGCGGACCGATGCCACGCTGCGCTAAATAATCACGTGCGGCCTGCCCTTCCGATGATTGAAGTTGTTCTCTATAAAACTTCTGGCAAGTGTGCAGCAGCGCATAGAGTGGTCGAAGATCAGGGCCATCCTGCGCATCCCTCGGGACGTCCACTCCAATGCGCGCTGCCAATTCTTCAATGGCAGAGACAAAATCAAGGCGGTCATAGGCCATTAAAAAACTAATGGCATTGCCGCTTTCGCCACAACCGAAACAATGATACAGCTGCTTGTCTTCGCTGACGCTAAACGACGGGGTTTTTTCGTTATGAAAAGGGCAGCACGCCATATGATTGCGGCCTGACTTTTTGAGCGGGATGCGCTCACCTATCAGCGCCACCAGATCGGTGCGGGCAAGCAAATCATCAATGAAACTTTGTGGAATTCGGCGTGCCATGCAGTTTTCGGTCTTCCCCTTCAGGCACACATTATGATTGAGAACAGCGGAAGAAAAAAGCCTGTCTGTCGATACGGCTTTAGTTCAATTTCTGCTTGACGAGCTGGCCAACTTGCCCCATATCGGCACGGCCTTGTATTTTAGGACGTAACACATTCATCACGCGCCCCATATCACGCACTGTTTCGGCGCCGGTTTCCGAAATAGCGGCATCAATCAACTGCTCTAGTTCTTCAGAGGACAAAGGGGCCGGGAGGTAAGACTGAATCACAGCCATTTCGGCACGCTCTTTCTCGGCCAAATCTTCTCGTCCTGCCTGCTCATATTGCGCCACAGAATCGCGGCGCTGCTTCAGCATCTTGTCGAGAAGTTTCAGCGCCACCTCGTCAGTCACCGGCGCCTGTTCATCGACCTCATACTGCTTGAAAGCGGACAAAATCATACGAATAGCGCCAAGTCGCACCTTGTCTTTGGCACGCATGGCGCTTTTCATATCTTCCTTAATCCGCTCGCTCAGCATCATGGCAACGCAGTGTTATGAAGCAATAATGGCAATAAGACTTTAGTACAGGCGAATTTGGCGCGCTTCTTCGCGTTGACGCTTTTTCAATGCACGCTTAATCGCTGCGGCGCGCTTACGCTTACGCTCGGCCGTCGGCTTTTCATAAAACTCACGACGACGAACTTCAGACAAGATACCGGCCTTTTCACAGGCGCGTTTGAATCGACGCAAGGCCATATCAAATGGTTCGTTTTCCTTAATGCGTACTTGTGGCATCAAAAATACCCTTATCTATCAACCAGTTAACTACTGCCAACAAAATGGCAGCCCCAGCGAGGTGCGCAATTTTACTCGGTTTTCTCCGTGAATGCAAAAAATCTTTCCTGATGAGCCAGTAATCAGGCGCGGCAAATGTTCGTATGTCCATCACCGGACGAGGTCTAGCCTCGTGGCCGTTATCAATCCGTTTGACTCAACCAGCGTAAGGCATCGTCAACGGTTTCAAATACCCGACATTCGCCGGAGATAAACCAGTTGGACACCTTCACCGCCCACTCCATCCACTTTTGTTGTCCAACCACCGCACATCGGCGAAATTTACGCCCGTGTTTGAGGCCCAATTTAAAATCATCCCAAGCGGCTCTGAGCTCCCAACCTTCTAGTGCCCGGACATCGATCAACGCATCAACAATGGGTGACTGAACCCCAGACAGGGCGGAATCAATCAGCGGCGTCATCATTTCATAGTCTTCATGTGTGAGTCGTCCCACTACCGTGAAAGTCATCAGGATTTTGTCGCCGTAGCGCTCAATACCAACACTAATGCCGTGACGCTCCATAGTCATCTCCCCTTTTCACCAATGGCACTGCATAAAATCATAATAGGGAATGTGGCAAGGCGATTGATGTGCGTCAAAGAAAGGAAAATTCAGCGTATCTGGTAGGACTGAACAAGACAATTAGATGCCGCACGACGTATGTTGACTGCTGACGGGATCCAAACAGCAAACGGCCGACGCTGCGCTGAGCCCCCGACGAGGGGATAGCATCAACACAAGCGCCGACCGCTAGGTGCAAGTCGAATAATTACACGCTGTAGTACATCTCGAACTCAACCGGATGTGTGGTCATATTGAGACGCTCCACTTCCGCTCGTTTGAGTTCGATATAAGCATCAATGAGATCATCACTGAACACCCCGCCCGCTTTCAGGAAGTCACGATCCTGATCGAGCGCCTCCAGCGCCTGTTCAAGCGAGCTGGCCACTGTCGGGATGGCCTTGGCTTCTTCTGGCGGCAGATCATAAAGGTCTTTATCCATCGGATCACCCGGGTGAATCTTGTTTAAAATGCCGTCGATGCCAGCCATCAGCATCGCCGCAAATGCCAGATATGGATTCGCCGTCGGGTCTGGGAAACGCACTTCAATTCGGCGCGCTTTGGGTGAATCTACGTGCGGAATACGGATCGAAGCAGACCGGTTGCGAGCTGAATAAGCCAACATCACCGGAGCTTCAAAACCAGGCACCAGTCGCTTATAGCTATTGGTGGACGCATTGGTAAACGCATTCAGTGCACGTGCATGCTTGATGATGCCACCGATGTAATAAAGGGCTTCATCAGACAACCCGGCATAGCCATTGCCCGCAAAAATATTTTTTCCGTCTTTCGACAACGACTGGTGGCAATGCATTCCACTGCCGTTATCACCCACTACGGGCTTAGGCATAAAGGTGGCCGTCTTACCATAAGCATGCGCGACATTGTGCACGACATATTTAAGAATTTGGAGCTCGTCGGCTTTACGGACCAGCGAATTAAAACGGGTTGCCAACTCGTTTTGTCCTGCCGTCGCCACCTCATGGTGGTGCGCTTCGGTCTCAATCCCCAATTCTTCCAAGATGAGACACATTGTCGAGCGAATGTCGTAGCCCGAATCAACTGGTGGCACAGGGAAGTAGCCGCCTTTGACGCCCGGGCGATGCCCCAAGTTGCCGTCCTCGTATTCGCGCCCCCGATTCCAGACAGCCTCGGCCGAATCTACTTTGTAGAAGGCCCCAGACATGTCTGAGTGAAAACGCACGTCATCAAACAGGAAAAATTCCGGCTCCGGGCCAAAAAATGCCTGATCCGCAATGCCAGTGGATTTCAGATACGCTTCAGCGCGCTTGGCCACAGAACGCGGGTCACGTTCATAGCCAGTCAAAGTGCTTGGTTCCAGAACGTCGCAGACCAAATTCAGAGTGGCCTCTTCAGCAAAAGGATCCAAGTACGCTGAAGCAAAATCTGGCATCAGCACCATGTCAGACTCATTAATCCCTTTCCAGCCCGCGATCGAAGAACCATCAAACATTTTTCCAGCTTCAAGTTGTTCTTCGGTTAAACGCATTGCCGGAATCGTGACATGCTGCTCCTTGCCCTTGGTATCGGTAAAACGAAGATCCACGAACTTCACATCGTTTTCACGAATCATTTCAATGATATCTTTTGCTGATGACATAACACCCTCTTTCACGTTGACTGAACCCACGTTCACTTTGGCGGCACACTCAAAGCAAGTTACGTGCCAAAAATTGGCTTGCCGTTTTTTGGCCCATTTTCGGCATACCGATGGATCGCGCGCACTAATATGGTGCATTCTATTGGCTTTATGCACCGTGGTGGTGCGTTTTGTCGATAACACAAAATATGTACAGATATCATCGACTGCGGTTAGAATAGCCTCCCTCGCGGATATCGGTATCAATTGCCTGTGATTGAAAAACTACGAAATATTGCCATTATTGCCCACGTTGACCACGGCAAGACGACGCTCGTTGACAAGCTGTTACAGCAGTCCGGAACACTCGATTCTCGGAACCAGCCCACAGAGCGCATCATGGACTCCAATGAGTTGGAAAAAGAACGTGGTATCACCATCTTGTCGAAAAATACCGCTATCCGCTGGCGAGATTACCGCATCAATATTGTCGATACCCCGGGACACGCCGACTTTGGTGGAGAAGTTGAACGCATCCTATCGATGGTGGACTCTGTGCTTCTGCTCGTTGATGCGGTCGAAGGGCCGATGCCGCAAACTCGTTTTGTGACACAAAAAGCCTTTGCTCAGGGTCTCAACCCCATTGTCGTTGTCAACAAAATCGATCGACCAGGGGCGCGCCCTGACTGGGTGATCGACCAAGTTTTCGATCTGTTTGACCGATTGGGTGCAACGGATGAACAGCTTGACTTTCCGATCATCTATGCCTCAGCGTTACAGGGCATCGCCGGCCTAGATCCAAATGAAATGGCCGACGACATGACGCCTTTGTTTGAGGCCATTGTGGCACAAGTGCCACCCCCAAAAGTTGACGCCAACGGCCCCTTGCAGATGCAGATCTCATCACTGGATTATTCAAGCTATGTTGGTGCCATTGGCGTGGGTCGGATTACGCGTGGCACGATTCGCCCCAATCAATCGGTCGTCATCGTGGATCGTGATGGTAAGACGCGCCGAGGCCGAATTGGTCAAGTGCTCGGCTATCTTGGTTTAGAACGGTCTCCCGTCGACGAAGGACGTGCCGGCGATATTGTGGCCATCACAGGTGTTGACCCCATTTTCATCTCAGATACATTATGCGACCCAGAGCACCCAGATGCGCTGCCACCTTTAACCGTGGACGAACCGACCGTGACCATGACGTTCCAGGTCAATACTTCGCCTTTTGCTGGTCGGGAAGGCAAGTTTCTGACCTCTCGGCAAATCAAGGAACGATTGGAGCGCGAACTCATCCATAACGTCGCGCTACGTGTCGAAGAAACTGACGACCCAGATAAATTCAAAGTCTCAGGCCGGGGCGAGCTTCATCTATCCGTATTGATCGAGACGATGCGACGGGAAGGCTATGAACTGGCGGTCTCACGCCCTGAAGTTATCATGAAGACGATTGATGGCGAATTGATGGAGCCTTGGGAGACATTAACCGTGGATGTCGAAGAAAGCCATCAAGGCACAGTGATGGAGAAAATCAGTAGCCGCAAAGGTGAATTACAAGACATGGTGCCGGATGGCAAAGGTCGGATCCGTATGGATTTTCGCATCCCGTCAAGAGGCCTGATCGGTTTTCATACAGAATTCATGACCATCACCTCAGGCACGGGTCTTATTTATCATACATTTGACTGCTACGACAAAGCCGTTCCGGGGGCATTAGCGCAACGTAATAACGGGGTGTTAATTTCCAATGCACAAGGCAAGGCGCTCGCTTATGCTTTGTTTAATTTACAGGAGCGGGGCCGTCTGTTCATCGGGCACGGTGAGGAAGTTTACGAAGGTATGATTATTGGCATTCACAGTCGAAGCAACGATCTTGTGGTCAACCCACTTAAAGCGAAACAATTGACCAATATTCGTGCTGCCGG
>RFGJ01000406.1 GCA_003696665.1 Gammaproteobacteria bacterium
ACAATAATGCCGCTGTCTGGCTCGTCTGGGGGCTGTTCACCAGCATCAAGGCAGAGCCAACCCCGCCAGCTGCAATTGGAGGCGGTTTCATAAGGCAAAAAGGCGCCATATTCTTCGATTTGTGCCCAACTGTGGTAGTCGAAGATCAGGCGCTGAAACTGCGCTTTCGTCATTTGTGTCGTTTCGACGACGGCGGACGCTACTGCGTGATGGCAAATTTGGGCCATTTCTGATATGGCTTTTTCCGGCCAATGAAAGAAATGGTCATCGGTGCGAAGGATACGGCCATTGCCTCCGGTCCTTTTAAGTTTTGTCTGCTGTTGTCGCAAGATGGTGGCGACGGACTGACACAGAGCCGGTGGGCATGCTTGCGTTTTCAACAGTGTCGGCGTGACATAGGTGGCGTAAGTTTTCATGGCCAACTGCCGGATAGTTTTGGTGGGCCCTACGATAACCATTTTTGGGCGAAGGCCGCAAGCCGGTCGACAATCATCGTAATCTCTGTAAAATTGGCGAGCATTTGAGGCGCAAGGATGATGAAAAAATGAAGTATGGTGTGGCTATTGCATTGATGGCAGGGCTGGGTTTGGCATCAGCCTCGCCTTGGATTACGCCGGACAATCGTTGGTTACGTTCGGACATTGAAGCATTGGCAGAAGCGGGCGTCATTTCCGCGCCAGTGACCCAGTATCCATTGCCGTGGGCTGCGATTTCTGCCGATCTCGAACAAGCCATGCGGCAACGGGTGCCGGAGCATTTACGTCCTGCGTTGCAGCGCGTGTTTCAGAGTTTAACCAATGCGCGCCAGACGTGGTCAGGGTCAGCAGAAATTTCCGCCGCCACCAATCGTGAAGTGGTGCATAGTTTCGGCGATGGTGCGCAGGAAAAAGGGCAAGCGCAGTTGACCATCGATTATACCGGGCCACGTTTAGCGATTCGTGCACGGATCACTGAAGTGCAAGATCCCTACGATAATGATGAGGTTCGTACAGACGGCAGTGTCATCGGCTGGGCGTTTGATGACTGGGCCGTCTCCGTGGGCGTGGTGGACCGTTGGTGGGGCCCAGGCTGGAGTGCATCGGTGATTTTGACGGACAATGCACGGCCAGTGCCTGCCATCAGTTTACAGCGGTTGTCTACTCGCGCTCCTGAGTCAGAGTGGGTGCGTTGGATTGGTCCTTGGACCTTTGAGACGTTCCTCGGGCAGATGGAAGAAGAACGGGCGATTCCTAACGCGCGACTATGGGGGGCGCGTTTTACCATGCGACCCATCAGTGCGTTGGAAATCGGGCTTTCCCGAACCGCCATTTGGGCGGGGGATGGACGCCCTTCGGATTGGGAAGCTTTTTATAACATGCTGATTGGCAATGATAATGTGGGGGCGGACTTATCGCGCGACGAAGAGCCGGCCAATCAGATGGCCGGTGTGGACATGACATGGAATTTGCAACCCACGCTCGGCTGGCCGCTCAAGGCCTATATGCAGTATATCGGTGAAGACAAACTGAAAAAGTTGAT
>RFGJ01000407.1 GCA_003696665.1 Gammaproteobacteria bacterium
GTAGATCTTGCCGAACTCGGTCGGCTCCATGTCTTGCCTGGGTAGTCGCCCTTCCTCTACAGCCAGGGCGATCGCCCGTCGCCATTCGGGTAGGTACTGGCTGGCGATACTGGGCACTGGGTAGCCCTCTTCCAGCAGTGAGATCTCCTCTTTGCATACTTGGATCGCCTCTTCTTCGGACTCGCACCGAGAGAGGCGATCGACAAAGTGTCGGATCATGTCTGAGCGCTCTTCTTGGGTCAGCCTGATTCGCCGCCCTTCGGCAATGCGCTGGCGGAAAGCTGAGACGAGCGCTTCTCTTGTCCTGCTGTCGCTGTCGTGCATTGACACCTGAAACCTGAAACGATATGGATAAATCAATCGTATCACCCATGCCATATCCTTGTCTATCCCTGTCGATCTGTTCCTTATCTTTTTCTTGTCAGATCGTTACTGGTACTGGCTTTGTCGGATCGCCTCAATCTCTCTCCGTGTGGGCGTTTCAGTGATAAGTCGGTTCACCGCGTCTCGTTGAATGATAAGGAAAACAAAATTCGATCGCCACTGATAAGGATAAGCTTTGATTTGTTTTGCTTATCGTTTTTGTGGAAAATAGGGGTGTAGATATGGATTGATGTGGATAAGTAAGAGTATTCGATAAGGATGGACTAATCGGGTGAAACCCAAAAGCCTTTCTGGGTAAGGGTTTTGCGTTTTTGCTGTGTACTGGTGCGGGCGATCGCCCTTTCATCTTACTTATCCTTATCTTATTTTTAAGCTTATCAAAGCGGTGATTGATAAGTATATTAAATAAGGATGAATGATAAGTTATTTGTATGTGTTGACAAGGATAGCTTTTTAGTTAACTAAAAAGCTATCCTTGTCAACACATACAAATAACTTATCATTCATCCTTATTTAATATACTTATCAATCACCGCTTTGATAAGCTTAAAAATAAGATAAGGATAAGTAAGATGAAAGGGCGATCGCCCGCACCAGTACACAGCAAAAACGCAAAACCCTTACCCAGAAAGGCTTTTGGGTTTCACCCGATTAGTCCATCCTTATCGAATACTCTTACTTATCCACATCAATCCATATCTACACCCCTATTTTCCACAAAAACGATAAGCAAAACAAATCAAAGCTTATCCTTATCAGTGGCGATCGAATTTTGTTTTCCTTATCATTCAACGAGACGCGGTGAACCGACTTATCACTGAAACGCCCACACGGAGAGAGATTGAGGCGATCCGACAAAGCCAGTACCAGTAACGATCTGACAAGAAAAAGATAAGGAACAGATCGACAGGGATAGACAAGGATATGGCATGGGTGATACGATTGATTTATCCATATCGTTTCAGGTTTCAGGTGTCAATGCACGACAGCGACAGCAGGACAAGAGAAGCGCTCGTCTCAGCTTTCCGCCAGCGCATTGCCGAAGGGCGGCGAATCAGGCTGACCCAAGAAGAGCGCTCAGACATGATCCGACACTTTGTCGATCGCCTCTCTCGGTGCGAGTCCGAAGAAGAGGCGATCCAAGTATGCAAAGAGGAGATCTCACTGCTGGAAGAGGGCTACCCAGTGCCCAGTATCGCCAGCCAGTACCTACCCGAATGGCGACGGGCGATCGCCCTGGCTGTAGAGGAAGGGCGACTACCCAGGCAAGACATGGAGCCGACCGAGTTCGGCAAGATCTAC
>RFGJ01000408.1 GCA_003696665.1 Gammaproteobacteria bacterium
CGATCTCGCCGCGATGCGTGATGCCATGCAAGCACTTGGCAGTGATCCGCAACGCATCAACCCACTTAATCCGGCTGAACTAGTGATCGACCATTCGGTGATGGTGGATTATTACGGTGCGCCAGATGCGCTTGAGCGAAATACTGAAATCGAGTTTGAACGCAATCGTGAACGCTACCAATTCTTGCGGTGGGGACAAAAAGCCTTTGATAACTTCAAAGTGGTGCCCCCTGGTCGTGGCATCGTTCACCAAGTCAATCTTGAATACCTGGCCCGCGTTGTATTCGCTGGTGGTGACAATGGCGACCTGCTCTACCCGGACACACTGGTCGGCACTGACTCACATACGACAATGATTAATGGCCTCGGTGTCCTCGGCTGGGGTGTCGGCGGCATTGAAGCCGAAGCGGCGATGCTCGGCCAACCCGTGAGCATGCTCATCCCCGAGGTTGTGGGCATGGAACTCACCGGCCAACTGCCACCGGGCACTACCGCCACCGACTTGGTGCTGACCGTCACCGAAATGCTGCGAAAGCACGGTGTGGTCGGAAAATTTGTCGAATTTTGCGGGGACGGAATACAGCACCTATCGCTTGCCGATCGCGCGACCCTCGCCAACATGGCACCCGAATATGGGGCGACGTGCGGGATTTTCCCGATCGACGAACAAACGCTTCATTATTTGCGACTGACGGGACGGGACGAAGCCCAGCTGGCCCGTATTGAAGCCTATTGCAAGGCAATGAACATGTGGGGTGCCGACGCGCAGAAAAACGCCGTATACCACAGTCGTCTCACGCTCGATCTGAGCACCGTGCAACCGTCCATTGCTGGGCCCAAACGCCCCCAGGACCGTATCGTGCTGGCCGACGCTGCACCAGCCTTCACGAAATGGTTGAACGAGCAAAATCAGCTCACCGGCAACCAAACATCCGAAGTGCCCTGCACGCTCAATGGAAAATCGTTTACCATGAAAGACGGCCATGTGGTGATCGCCGCGATCACCAGTTGCACCAACACATCCAACCCCTCTGTGTTGATGGCGGCTGGTTTGCTCGCACGCAAGGCCCGAGCGCGCGGCTTGTCCGTCAAACCTTGGGTCAAAACCTCACTGGCACCGGGTTCACGCGTTGTCACCGAATACTTGAAGCATGCCGGGCTATTAGACGATTTATCTGCCTTGGGCTTCTCGGTTGTGGGCTATGGCTGCACAACCTGTATTGGCAATTCCGGACCATTGCCCGAGGCCGTCGCCCAAGCCATCAAAGATGGCAATCTCAACGTCACCTCTGTTTTGTCAGGTAACAGAAACTTTGAGGGCCGTATTCATCCGTTAGTCAAAGCCAACTACTTGGCTTCACCGCCCTTAGTGGTGGCATACGCCTTGGCTGGCTCAATGAACATTGATTTGACTCGCGAGCCGCTTGGACACGACGAAAATGGCACGCCGGTTTACTTAAGAGATCTATGGCCGAGCCCCGAAGAAATCCAAAGCGCCATTGATGCCAACCTGTCCAGCGATATGTTCAAGCGGCTTTATCAGGATGTCTTCGATGGAGACGAACGCTGGCGTAATTTGCCTGGCACAGACGCAAAATCGTACGACTGGCCAGAATCCACCTATATCCGCAAACCGCCATTCTTTGAAGGCATGTCATTGGAAGCCCCCGAGGTCAAGGCGATTAGCAATGCGCGTGTGCTCCTCAAACTTGGTGATTCGGTCACAACCGATCATATTTCACCAGCCGGCGCCATTGCGCTCGACAGCCCTGCCGCCGAGTACCTCAGATCCCAAGGGGTTGAGCCAAAGGATTTCAACTCCTACGGCTCGCGACGCGGGAATCACGAAGTCATGATGCGAGGTACCTTCGCCAACATCCGTTTGCGCAATCAACTGGCCCCAGGCACTGAAGGCGGTTGGACCCGAATCTTCCCCGAGGGCAAGCAAACCACCGTGTTTGACGCCGCCATGCATTACCAGTCGCAGGGCGTACCCACCATTGTCCTCGCTGGCAAAGAGTACGGAACAGGCAGTTCGCGTGATTGGGCGGCAAAAGGCCCGGCATTATTAGGCGTGAAGGCCGTGATTGCGCAAAGCTATGAGCGAATTCATCGCTCTAACCTGATTGGAATGGGCATTTTGCCGCTACAGTTCCAAGAAGGTGACAGTGCCGATACGCTCGGCTTGACAGGCGAAGAGGAGTTCACCATTCCCGCCATCAAGCCTGGCCAGAAGACCGTCACGGTGTACGTGACCAACCCATCGGGAGAAACTCGGCACTTTGATGCCATCGTAAGGATTGATACGCCGAATGAGTTTCTCTACTACCAAAACGGTGGCATCTTACATTTTGTCTTGCGAAAATTGGCAAGACAGTAAAATGACACTGCATATCGAGTAGGGTGAGGCGTTACCGCCTCATCCCTCTCACAGAACCGTACGTACGGACCTCGTATACGGCTCCTGTACTTTACACATTCCAGTCTGC
>RFGJ01000409.1 GCA_003696665.1 Gammaproteobacteria bacterium
AAATGCAAGGTTGCTTATCACGTCAGCAAAATTGGGAATCCCGAGCCAAGTTCGCTGATCGGCGAAATGCAAATACACTTCGGGTTGCGGGATAGGGCCGTGTCGCCATAGGGCAAACCCTATCACCCCATAAAGCCCGATCAACACTGCGACTTTGCGTGACATGCGATTTGTCTTAATAAAAGAAGCTCAAACCGACCATAATGACGAGCCCCGACCACAATAAAACCACTGTGCAATAGCCCATGATATGGCGAACACTCAGTCCCGAGACGGCCAGTAGCGGCAACGCCCAGAACGGTTGAATCATATTGGTCCAAGCATCACCAAAGGCGACGGCCATGGCAGCCTGATTCAGCGGCACACCAAGCGCTTGAGCCGCAGGAATGACAATCGGCGCCTGCACTGCCCACTGGCCTCCACCGGACGGCACAAAGACATTGACCAGTCCAGCGCTTAAGAATGTCAAAACAGGGAAAGTCTCAGGGCTGGCAATATCCACAAACCATTGCGACACGCTGCTGGCCAGACCGGACTGTATCATCATGCCCATCAGGCCTGCGTACAACGGAAATTGCAGCACAATACCGCTGGTGATGCCGACCGCCTGCTGAAACGCACGGAGATAATTGGCCGGTTTTCCATGTAACGCCAAGCCCAACACCAGAAAAATCAAAATAATGACATTCAGCGACAATCCGCCACCACGTTCGAAATGATGAACCAGCCAGGCCATGGCCATGATGACCATTGGCCACAAAATCCATCGACTGTGTTCTATTTTTTCAGCTGGTGTCTTCGGATGTGTCTCAACAGGCGAGCTATCCTCACCATGTACGTGATTGACCCAGCGGGATCGGTGTGGTGTCATCCACCAATTCAGTATCGGCAAAGAAATCGCCAGGATAACCACCGTCCAAATCACCGGGCCGCTCAAGATGGTTTCACTCACAGGAATGGGGGACGGCAATAGTTTCCCGAGCACATCGTTGCCGGGCGAAGCCACCTTTAGCGGAATTGAGCCGGAAAGCCCCGCATGCCAAACAAGAAAGCCCGAATAAGCAGAAGCCACCAACAAGGGATAATGCATCTCGCGGTGCTGACGCGCTATTTCTCTGGCAATCAAGGCACTGGCCACCAAACCAAATCCCCAATTGAACCAACTGGCCACTAGGGCCACGACGGTCGTCACCACCACGGCGCGCGGCATGGTGGCTGTCTGCGCAGCCAAGCGTCGAAGCATTCGTTGCACCACCGGCGCCATCGCCAACACATACCCGGTCACTAATATCAGGGCCATCTGCATGGAGAAGGCCAACAGATTCCACAGACCATCGCCCCAATAAACCGCCATTTGCATGGGCGTCTTCTCTTGGCCGAACACGCCCGCTACAAACACCACTAAGGTCAAAATGACGGCAAAAACAAAGGCATCAGGCAAATAGCGCTCCATTAAGCGTGTGAAAAAATCAGCCATTCGGCGTATCATGCCCCCTCCTTACCTCACTGTTTCTTATTGTTTCGTTCAATTTCCAACCAACGCCATAAATACCAAGCTGCCAA
>RFGJ01000410.1 GCA_003696665.1 Gammaproteobacteria bacterium
CTGGAAGGCCAGCGCCGGACCGACCGCGAGCAACGATCCACAAAAGGCGAGCAGGAATGGGAGTTTCATAGCTGGTGTTTTTCGAAAATCAGATATACTCGTTACGAAGGGGGTTGGGAAAATAGCCTGAGTCCCCTGAAAAAAGTGGTTGAGCGTTGAGCGTTGAGCGTTGAGCGTTTGAGTTTATAGTTTAAAGTTTAGTGTTTGAAGTTGATTCACACTATTTTACGAATTCAGATTACATGTCCATCGTCTATCGTCCATCGTCCATCGACTTTTTGCAGTAGACTCAGCCTGAGTCCCCTGAAAAAAAATGGTTGAGGGTTGAGCGTTACAACGTGACAACGTGACAACCCCGACTCTGTCGGGGCAGGCTGTGACGCGTGACGCGTGACAACGTAAGTCTATCGTCTATTGTCTTTGTCCATCGTCCATCGACTTTTCCGACAAGGCTCTGATATGCAAAGTAAATGTGCCGCGCACCCAGAAAGGTGCGCGGCATCCGGCTTTTGGGGTCTTCGAGCCGTCAAAGGGCGTCCATGGGGCTATACTCACCAACTTGCCTCGATGCAGACTTTCCAATCATCGCCTTCGACGCAAATCTTGATGTAAATGACGTAGGTGGTGTCGTCTCCGTCCTTTTTGGCCAGGATTACGGTGTCGGGACTCAGGGGGCCGGAGCGCCTGCCGTCGGGCGTGTACGTCTTGGCATTTGCATACAGATCGTCCAGATCAGCTTGCGACTTCGGGTTGGCGGCATCGTACTCGCTGGCGGGCAGTTCCCGCAGATGCATCATGGCACGCGTGGTCCAATCGAACAGGATTGCTTCGGAATCGAGGAGTTCGTCATCGGGCGAGACCAGGATCCAGTGGTGGGAGGTGGCGTCGGAGCGGCGCATCAGCGCGAAGCGCACCGCTTCTCCCCGATTGCCGAGTTCCTGTGGGCCAATTACCTCGAACCCCTTGTTATCAAAGGTCAGGAAGGCCAGGTCGCCGTACTGGTTCATGTCGATGTTCAGTTCCTGGTGTTGCAGCTCCTCGGGCACAACCGGGTCTTTCTTGCAGCTTGACAGCGAGATCAGACCGAGTGCCAAAGCGATCAGCATTTTGAACGAGTAGTTCATGAGAAATGAATTTTGGTGAAAAAAATTCCGGTGAACGATCGGGCAGGCTTTCCTGCCGCAGACACCCTCTCATTGCAGGGCCCCGCCTTTCCTTATGCCTGTCGGCAAAAAAATTTGGTCTTTTTCACACCCACACACACAACACGCTCATAACCAACCAACAAAAAAGGCTTCCCCTTTCGGGAAAGCCTCCATGATTGCGGGATAGGTGATATTCAGTTCAGCAGCATGAATTCGTTGACCCAGATTTCGGTGGTGTAGCGCTTGTTGCC
>RFGJ01000411.1 GCA_003696665.1 Gammaproteobacteria bacterium
CCCGTGCCGGCGCAATCCGCAATGCGGTTTGTTGTGCGTGTCGATGGGCAGACAGTGGCAGGACAAATCGCACAAATTTATGGTGTCTTGACCTGGCCGGACAGACATGATCGACCCAGCCACATTCGCCTGTGTGTGCCGAGTGCCAGCCTCTCCGTTGGCAGCGCTGATGGGGACCGGCTCCTGCAGGGCAGCAACTTTATGGCGGTGGATAGGTGGCCATGGATCACTTTTGATAGCCATTTGATTGTGCACAAGCAGGATCAATTCTGGGCAACAGGTCAGTTGCATATCCGGGGCGTGACTCGAGACGTCACAATTCCCTTCGTTTTTATGCCAAAAACACGACGACTCACCGCACAGTTTTCGGTGTCACGCACGGCGTTCGGTGTTGGTGAGGGCAAAGTCGAAGGCATTAGTCATATCGATGACGAGGTCAGACTTTCATTCGAGCTCGCGATGACTGAAGGTGACACCTCGGCCGAGTGTGCGGTGGCTTCCAAATGAAAGCATAAGCGGATGACGTCCGCGACACGAAGCAGCCCACCCAAACGCGAAAACGGTACCAATCCCAAACTGGTTTGACTGACATCCATACAACCTTTCAAAACCAGTTGTTTGTCCATTGACTGGTCACAAACCGGCCATAAATGGTGTGATGGATGGCCTTTGACGGTGACTGTGACCTGAGCCTGATAACAACGTTTTTGGTGATGGGCTGACACTTCCGCTCGCACGCGAATTGTGGGAAAGGTTGAAGCATCAAGCTGGTCTGGGCCAAGCAAATTGTGCCGTGTGCCCAGCCGATCGGCTTCGCTCGGCATCGGGCCTTCAAGTGAAGCCTGTTGTCGATCATGCGGGAGATCAACGCGTGCCTCGGCGACTGGGATTGCCAAGTCTGCCACGCTCCCGATAATTTTGGACGTCACCCATAGCGTTCCCTGTTTGATTGGCCACCGGATGGTATGGTGATGTCCCAGTTTCGCAAATGCCCCAGCCGGATAGGCAATGGCCAGCACATAAGAACGTGCAGGATTCACGGTCAATTTGGTGGACGGCTTGGGGACGAGGATTTTGTGAGTGTCGCTTGTTGATGGCGGTGTGACGGCGTGTTGACAGGCGCTTAGACCGATCAGCATGAAGGTCGCGATCGCGTGGCGGAGTGTGCAAAGCATGTCAGGCTTCTCTGTAGGTCGATGATGGGGTTTTTGTTAAGATACCTCAAAGCATTGGAGGAAGCACAACACAATGTCGCACGGCCATCATCACTCACATTCGCATCTTTCAGCGGATATCCCGCGTCGAGGCTTGATGCTGGGTATTGCGCTGAATGTCGCTTATGTCATTGTCGAATTTGTTGCTGGGCTATTGGTGGATTCCTTGGCGCTGATCGCCGATGCTGCGCACAACGCCTCTGATGTGCTCGGACTCTTACTCGCTCTGGTGGCAGTGATTTTGGGAGACCGTGCGGCCACACGCCATAGAACCTATGGTTTGGGGCGTGTGTCAATTATGGCGGCCTTGATCAGCGGATTGCTACTGGCATTGACCTTAGGGGCTTTGGCCTGGGAAGCGATTGGTCGATTGCAGGAACCGCAACCGCTAGATGGCCAGACAGTGTCAATGGTGGCGCTTGTGGGCGTTGGCATCAATGGGTTGACTGCTTGGCTTCTGGTCAAAGGCAGTCAGGATCTCAATATTCGCGCGGCCTTTTTACACATGATGGCCGATGCGCTGGTATCACTGGCAGTGGTAGTGGCGGGCGTGATCGTCTGGAAGACACAGTGGTGGTGGGTCGATCCGGCGTTGACACTGCTTGTCATCGTGGTGATTTTCTACGGCACATGGGATTTAATCCGAGAAGCCTTGCATCTGTCATTGGATGGTGTCCCACGAGGTGTGGATATCGACAGGCTCGAAGACGAACTTAAAACACTGCCTGAAGTGAAGGATGTACACGACCTGCATGTTTGGGCGTTGAGCACGTCGGACAATGCATTGACCGTGCATCTGGTGGTTGATGCGCTGGAGTCCGTCAATGAGTTTTTGGCGCGTGTGCAAACCTACTTAGCAGAGCGTCACGGCATACGGCATGCCACTATCCAAATTGAATATGGGCAGCGCGTTGATCATGGCCTTGATCCGAATTGCTTATGACCGAAACTGTCACACAACGGTAACATTGTTGCGAGACAATGGGCGCGTCCTAAGTTGACGCACTAAAAAGAGGAGTGACTTTATGAAATCTGTCAAGCAATTGGCGATTGCCTTAAGCGTTGCGGCCATGTCAGTGTTGCCGAGCGTCCAGGCAAAAGGTGTTGATCCAAAATTGCCGACTTATGAGAAAACATCGGGGATTAGTGGCAATATCAGTTCTGTGGGCTCAGACACGTTAGCCAACCTGATGACTTTGTGGGCAGAAGAATTCAAACGTCAATACCCGAACGTTAACATTCAAATCCAAGCCGCGGGTTCATCGACGGCACCACCGGCGCTGACCGAGGGCACATCCAATCTTGGCCCAATGAGCCGCAAGATGAAGTCAAAAGAAGTGGCAGCCTTCGAGAAAAAATATGGCTACAAGCCTACCCCGATTCCAGTGGCCATTGATGCGCTGGCCGTGTTTGTCAATAAAGACAATCCCATCAAAGGGTTGACCATTCCGCAAGTGGACGCCATTTTCTCGAAAAACCGTAAGTGCGGCTATCCGCATGACATTACGCGCTGGGGCCAGCTTGGGCTGAAAGGTGCGCTCGGCAATGCCACCATTCAATTATATGGCCGCAACTCTGTCTCGGGGACCTACGGTTACTTTAAAAAGCACGCACTGTGCAAAGGCGATTACAAGGATTCGGTCAATGAGCAGCCGGGCTCAGCTTCCGTCGTGCAGTCGGTGTCGACATCAATTAACGCCATCGGGTACTCTGGCATTGGTTACATGACGTCGGGCGTGCGTGCGGTGCCGTTGGCGAAAAAAGAAGGACAGGCGTTCGTGCCAGCGACTACAGAAAATGCCATTAAAGGCACTTACCCATTGTCGCGTTTCTTGTACATCTATGTGAACAAGAAGCCGGGCGAACCGTTGCCGCCAATCGTGCGTGAATTCCTGAAAATGGTATTGTCCAAGCAAGGTCAGGAAATTGTGGTGAAAGACGGTTACATCCCTTTGCCTGAAAAGGTCGCAGCGAAGTATCGCAAGCTGATTAAATAAAAAAAGATGGACGAGAAAAAGCCGGACGATGTCCGGCTTTTTCTTTTCTCGCCCTTCATGCTTTTTTGACAAATTCGGACTTGAGCTTCATCGCTCCAAAACCGTCGATTTTACAGTCTATGTTGTGGTCGCCATCAACG
>RFGJ01000412.1 GCA_003696665.1 Gammaproteobacteria bacterium
CTATACTACGCAGGTTGATCCACGCCTGACACCGGCACAGGCGATGGAAGTGATTATTCGATTTGCCGAACGGTGGCAGCAGACATTCGAGCGCCAAGGGATGGCGAGCCTTTCATCGCGTCAGACAAAGTGACAAAATCGTAGAATTTTGGTAATGTGGTTGCCGGAGGTGTTGCCAATGAAATACAAAAAACGCGTGACCGCTGTCGTGGTGCTTCTGGCCGGATTCTGCTTGTTGGGCGGCAATTCTGAAACTTGTGAGCGACCAGCGTATCTTCTGGATTCCGAAATAATCCCCCTGGTCTCTCACGCCCAATGCCAGCGGTCTGTCAGTTGGCTGACAAAATTTCAGACTTTATTCACCAAACATCAAATCCCCAGCTTGCACTTTTTAGATTTGCTTGAGTATTTCAATTTTGGCGATGAATAACATGTCCGAACAAAATAGGCCTCCGCAAGAACACGACAAGGAAAAAGAACCCCCAGAGTCACTCACGCTGGGACAGGTAATTCTTTCTGCGCTTGCCGCCATGTTCGGCGTACAATCAGAAAAAAAACTGGAACGTGATTTTCAATCGGGTGATCCGGCATCCTTTATTATGGTCGGCATTGTGCTGGTCATCCTCTTTATCCTTTCCTTAATATTTGTTGTCAATACGGTACTTGAAAGCGCTGGTCACTGACCAACGCTATTACCATGTCAGATCTGTCGAATTTTGTAAGCACTCGTTTCCACAATCGGTTCATAACGCGCAATCAACTCCTTGACAGGTTGACGACGCGCGCCCTGGCAAGAAATGAACCTTGATACGTGGAAACTCTCGATCAGTGCATCGCGGTACAACGAACGTGTGACCGCATTATCGTGATTGGATATGACGACCCGTACACCTCGAGAAGCCCAGGATTGCGCCATTTTCGCCAAGTCCTGCTGACAACCCGGGCCAAAATCCTGCGTCGCATAGCGGGTAAAATAAGCGGTCGCGCTCAGTGGCACGTAGGGCGGATCGCAATAGACATGGTGTCCCTTTCGCAGCCGGCGGCCAAGCTTGCGAAAATCCTCCTGAACAAAGTCGGCTCGTTGTGCCTTCAGCGCAAACAATTCCATTTCCCGTGCCGGGAAATAGGGTCTTGCGTAACGACCAAAAGGCACATTGAAACGACCAGAGGCGTTGTATCGGCACAACCCATTGTATCCATGCCGATTGAGGTACAAAAACAGTGCCGCTCGCAGTCTAGCATCAGTCGTCTGGTTAAAGGCTTCACGCAAGTCATAGTAGGCTTTTGCACAGTTAGTGCTTGGAGAAAACCACTGGCTGGCAAAGTCGATAAAACGCGACTTCTCGTGTTTGAGCACTGTAAAAAAGTTAATGAGATCCGGATTGATGTCGGCCAGTAAGTATCGGTCATAATCGGTATTCAGAAACACCACACCAGAACCGACAAATGGCTCAACCAATTTCGGGCCGCCCGGCAAATGCTGACGCAGATGCTCTATAATACGCGATTTTCCCCCAGCCCACTTTAACGGAGAGCGTATGATGTGGCGCACAGCTCATGACCCATGGCAAAACGTGCACTCAGTCTAGCATGGGTTGTTTTTCGTGTCACAGTGGTCACGGACGATTAGGTGTGCACAGACACACCCAGTGTCGCCGTTTGGCGATCATTCCCCCGTGCATAGAGAGCCAATCTGACTCGGTCGCCTAACAATTTTGGGTAAGTCTTTGACGCTTCTTTTGGCTGCTCGTCATCTTTAGCTTGTGCGGCGATTTCGGCACGGAGCCGAGCGATGCTGGCGGCGGCTTTGACTGCCACTCGAATGTCTTGCGGTGAAGGGTCGACCGGAGCCATGGCCGCTTGAATGACTTTTTCGAGTTTTGCGATAGTACGTTCCGGATTGCCCGGGACTTCCTGAGTGTTGATGATCACCTCACCCGAGACTGCATACAATCGCCCATCGGGACCGCGTTCATAACGCATGCGCGGCGCCGAGGCATAAACGCCACCAACACTGGTATGCGCCTGCTCATGTTGCCGAACTTCTCGGTCGCGTGCTTGAAGCTGACGTAGCTCTTGTTGTACCTCTGCTAAACGTTGCGTATCTTCTTGGTCAACATAGCCTGCTTCGTCAGCTCTGTGGGTCAATGTTTTCCGACGAGACTCATTGGCATCGCCATTTTCCATCGCCTGGCCAGTCGCCTGACTGGGAGGATTGTGCGACGGCGCCCGACCAGGGATTTGTGCCGTCCGAAAGGAAACAGAGGCCACCATCGGCGCTGGGCGAAAAGTGCCCTGGGCAATCGAGGTTTTATGAACTGAAGGACTGGCCGGATGGCCAACCACTTCCATAACTCACCTACCGCTAAACGCGAATGTCTAAAATGGCGCCGACCGTCCGATTTTCGGTTTCAACGATTTTTCCGCCCGCGTCCGCCTGTAACCGCGCCTGATCAAGTTCAATCAACGCCTGCGTCAACTGGGTCTGGCCAGAAACATTTTGTTGCTGTCCATTGACCGCCGTATTTTCAGACTGTGCACTGGTCTCAGCGATGACTGTAGCCGCCTCATCCAGCCGCTTCTGTGCATTCTGAATGGTTTGAACACCAGCACCTACACCAGATAATGCATCGATTGCCATCGCCACCTCCGCGCACGCATATTGTGGGAATCCTCCTATTATAGGTTATTTTTTAACCAATTTCATCCTTTGCTTTGTTCGGCGTCGTTTTTCACCTTGTCATGATTAGACTCTTTCCCTGTACTGTTTTGTTCTCGAGCTCCCAGCACCAATGCGCCAACCGTCCATCCCGGTCCCAGCGGTAATGAGTCTGGTCCACGATACACACGCAATCGCCCTTCGGGAGTGAATGCAAATAAGAGATAGGCATTTTTGCCCCATTGACGCCGGTAATCTTCAATAGTGAACTCTTCGGTCAAGCGAGTCCACTTTATCTCGGCACCCTGTCCGAGCAAACTCGCTATTTTCTGCCAGCTCATGTCTGGACCAAACAGTGTCTGCACTTGCAAATCAGCCACCAGCCGTTTGCTTTCCACCATATTATCGCCGCTGATCGACAAATTAAGGGCATAAATATGTCGAGAACCAAATTCCGGGCGGTAACGGGTGTAAATCAGTGTATTGAGCTCTGGCCGACGCCCCATCAAAAACATTCGGGTCATCCCGGTTAAATCCAAATACAGATCAGCGTGCTCGCTGAGAATATTACCGTAATAGATCCTCAACCCCTGCATGCGCGCTTCCTGTATGCCAGCCCAACTATCATCCGCGATCAACACATCAACCCCTTGTTTTTCCAAGGCCTTTGCGATTTCGATAGACACCTTGTTGGCGCCAAAAATAAAGACGCCCTGTGCCCCTGCCTGCGACAAGCCCAACCACTTAGCCAATGGCCTTGCCGTGGCGCTCTGTAACACCACTGTACCGACAATCAACGTAAACATGAGCGGCAGGAGCAACTCGGCATCATCAAAACCATGTTCGGTCAATTGAAGTGCAAACAGTGCCGAAATGGCTGCCGCCACAATCCCCCGGGGGGCCACCCAGGAAAGCAATAGGTATTCCCGCCAATTGATGCTCGTGCCGATTTTGCTTGCCAGCACACTAAAAGGTCGCACCACCAATTGTGCAGCACACAGCACTGCTGCCGCTGACCAACCAAGTTGCCGCACCAGACTTAAATCCATGCGCGCCGCCAAAATAATGAACAAAAACGAAATCAGCAAAACTGTCAAATGCTCTTTGAAATCCAGTATGTCGCTGACGGCAATATCCTTGGTGTTGGCCACAATGATGCCCATTAAGGTGACCGCCAGAAGGCCAGACTCATGGACCACTTGGTTGGCAGAAGCGAAGACGAGCAACACCAAACTCAAAACGAAAAAATTGGCCAAATATTCTGGAACCCAATGCCGTTTGAGCACCTGTGTCATCACGAGTGCACCAAGACCGCCTAATACGGAGCCTGCCGCTACCAGAGAGAAAAACGACCAGATTGGTTGTGTTTGCTGGCCAGAAACCACGGCCTCATAAACAATCACAGCCAATAATGCCGCCACCGGATCAATGATGATCCCCTCCCAACGCAAAATATTCGCAACACGGGACGTCGTATGCATGCTCCGGAGCATTGGCACGATGACAGTTGGTCCCGTGACGGTGGCAATGGCACCAAAAACCGCCGAAATACTCCAGGACAAGCCTGCGAGGTAATGAGCTGCCAGGGTTAAACCCATCATGGTGACCACAACGCCAATGGTCGAAAGGTTTCGAATGATCTTGGTCACCCCCCGAATTTCAGCAAACCTCAGTGAAAGACTGCCTTCAAACAAGATGACCGCGACGCCAAGCGATACCATTGGAAACAGCAAATCACCAAGCAGCTGGTCCGGCTGAATCCATCCGGTGACCGGTCCAAGCAGAAGACCGGATATCAACAAAAACAAAATGGCAGGCAACCGAAACCGCCACCCAATCCATTGGCAAATAAAGCCAATGCTCATCAAAAGGGCCAACGTCAATGCAATAGACAGCATAAATGAAAGAATTGATTTTGGGTCGAATTTGTAGGCAGTTTACTGAACGACCTCCGCTTTGCCTAGCGCTGTTTCTTGAAATTTTTCTTCAGCCATTGAAAAGCCAAAGCGCCAACAACGTTTAACAAAAACGGCAACAACAAGGCATAGGCCCCGCTTTCTCCCCCTCGGTTCAACCATTGATAAAGCGCCACGCCAACCATTGGCATCAGCAAACCTCGGATACCTGTTAAGGTGATATGAATTGTCATGTATTGCGCCGCCTTTTCTTGCGAAGCGAAATCAAGGTGCCCGAGGTTCCAACCAAGCACTGCACCGGAAACCGCTATGCCATACAAGAAAGCTGCGAGCCAAAGCAAGGGCTGCCAACCTGTGATTGCCGTCGCTGCAAAACAACCAATGGCAATGACAAAACTCCAACAATGGGAGGCCCGGTACTCAATGATATGCATCCTATCAAGGCGTCTCGCCCACCATTGAATCATAAAAGGCATCAGAGCGAGCGGTATCGAAGACGTGGCCAGCATTTGCATGCGTGAGTCGATATTCATCGCATCGTTCATCACCAAAATCATTGGCGCCATAAACATTAAGTTACCTGACCCAAAAACAAACATAACCATCATATAATTGCGAAACAGCTTATCCGTGCGAAGAATTTCCCACATGACCGACAGCCGAAAGCCTCCGTCTTCATTTCGCTGCCGTCGCTCAGCACGATACAGTTTGTCCGCGCCACGCAAGCGCACTGCCCGGTACGCCCAAGCCCCTAGGGCACCCAGCACTGCCGACGCTCCGAGATAAAATGGCACCAAGTTCGCCCAAGTATCGTTAATGACACCAAGCGATGCGCCGCTGGTCGCCATAATCACAGCCATCACAATGGCCATTTTGCCCGTCAGCTTAGCCCGGATGTTGCGGGGATAATTGGCGCGCCAGATGGTGGCCCGAACCGTCAAGATGCCTGTCCAGAAAAAACGCCCCAGCACAACCGCAACCGAGAACATCACAAGGCCCAATGACGTCCTCGGGGCTATCGCCATGACTCCGACGGTCAACGACAGCAGCATGCCAAGGTAAGAGACGAATTTGATCTTGTCACGCCCCTGTTCGAGATAAGCCCACAACGGACTGGCCAAATTCGCAATGGTTGGCGCCCCAACCACCAACGCAACAAAAAAAGCCAATTGGTCATTCGACACCAAGCCATCAAACCGATGACGAACCAAAACTCCCGCAACACCGCCTTCGAGAACCCCCAGCGCGAACGCCAGTGTTGCCCAGCTTTTCAACTCGCGCCAAAAGTGCGATTTACGCCCCATTGTCATTCAACATCCTGTTGCCCAGCTTCTGGAAGGGCGGTGAATGCTTGCGATTTTTTGCTTCTGGCGCCCAATTCCATGATTTTTTGGGCCCGTCGAAATACCGTTCCACTCTTGCCGTCTTTGAGTTTGTACATGGCCTCTTGCCAATGCTTCCTTGCCGCATCCAGTTTATTACCAACATTTTCAAGGTCCTCGACGAAACCCGCCAGTTTGTCGAGCAAGGCGCCTGCCTGTTTGGCAATCTCTTCCGCATTCTTGTTTTGACGCTCAAAACGCCACACATTCTCCACAATTCGCAGGGTCGATAGCAGGGTCGTCGGGCTGACTAGGATGATCTTTTTCTCAAAGGCAAAGGAGAAGAGGTTAGGGTCATGCTGTACGGCCAACAAATAGGCCGGTTCAATCGGCACAAAAATGAAGACAAAGTCGAGTGTCGCAATACTTTCAAGCATTTCATATCGCTTCTCCGCCAGTCGCTTGATATGATTGCGAATGGCGGCGACATGCTCATCCAGCCACTTTTTCGCCACCTTCTCATCATCACTGGCCGCCACGTATTGCTCATAGGCCGACAGCGAGACCTTAGCATCGACCACGATATCTTTGTTATCCGGCAAGTGCACAATCACATCAGGGCGATAACGTTTTGCTGTCTCGCCTTTCAACGTTTTTTCCCGGGAGTACTCTATTCCCTCGCGCAACCCGCTTAACTCAAGCAATCGCGCCAAAACCACTTCACCCCAGGTTCCCTGCGCCTTCTTATCGCCTTTCAAGGCTTTCACCAATCGCTCAGCTTCTTCTGACATTTGCTGGTTGAGTGCTTTCAGTTGCAACAGTTCACCGCGCAACATATTCCGATCTTGCAGATCCTCGCTGTGTACTTGTTCCAGGCGCTGCTTGAATTCTTTAATCTGCTCGTTCAATGGTCGGATAACATTCGCCAAGGTTTCGTGTTGCCGCTTGTCAAAAATCGACGTCTTTTTTTCCAATATGTCATTGGCCAGTTTTTCAAATTGAGCAGACAATTCTTCCCGGGCCTGGCTCAACATTTCGATTTTCTCTTGCGCTGCCTTCAGCTCAGTGGCTTTGGCGGTCGTCACTTCTGCCAAACGTGCTTTCAGTTCCGAATTTTGCTCGAGCAACGACTCAATCTTTGCCTGACACTCGCCAAGCGCCTCGGTTAACTTTGCGGCACGTTCCATCTCAAATTGAGATTTTTGGACTGCTTCGGCACTTTTCACCTCGCTCTCATGCCACTTTTCTTTCAGTTCTGCAAGTGATGCCTCGGCCTTGCGAAGCTGGCGAGACACTCGCACAGTGGTACGCCATTGATAGACGAGCAGCGCCGCCAAAAGCGCATTTCCGATGACAAGGAAGGTGACAGCAGTCACGGTACACATCTCCTTTCGAATTCATGGAGGCCAAGTGTAACATGAACCCGGCCTCACCTTGATTCACCAAAAACATCCGCCGCCTCAAAAAAATTCGACCTTGGTGAATCGAACAAGACATACTAGAATTTGCGTTTACCTTAGAAACCAGCAGTAGACTATGCGCATCGTCACATTCAACGTTAACGGCATAAGAGCTCGCCTTCATCAACTTAAAGCATTGGTGGAAACACTTTCGCCGGACATCATCGGGCTGCAGGAAGTCAAAGCGGATGACGAAAGTTTTCCATACGACGATGTTCGTGCACTTGGGCTACATGTGGAAACCTTTGGTCAGAAAGGGCACTACGGTGTTGCACTTTTGAGTCAACAGGCGCCCATCTCAGTCATTCGTGGTCTGCCAAACGATCCTGAAGATACCCAGAAACGGCTCATCACCGCCACCTATGAAATGCCCGATGGCTCGCCCCTGACCGTCATTAATGGTTATTTTCCGCAAGGTGAAAGCCGGGCACATCCTGTCAAATTCCCGCACAAAGAACGATTTTATCGGGCGCTCACCGAATGGCTGCATGATGCCCACGACAGTCGCCACCCTCTTGTCGTACTAGGTGATTTTAATATTGCACCACAAGATATCGATATTGGCATTGGTGAAGAAAATGCCAAGCGATGGCTCAGGACAGGCAAGTGTAGTTTTCTTCCCGAAGAACGCGAATGGTTCGAACGACTGCTTGACTGGGGACTGGTGGATCTCTATCGCCACATCCACCCAACCAAGAATGACAAATTCAGCTGGTTCGATTACCGAAGTCGCGGATTCGAGCGTGAACCCAAGCGCGGCTTGCGCATCGATGGCATTCTAGGCACCAAAGTGCTCGCTGACGTCGCTCAACAGGCGGATATTGACTACGATATTCGCGCCATGGCTAAACCCTCCGACCATGCACCGGTATGGGTTGATCTCGCCCTATGAAGACAACCTAAAGCCCTTGATTCTATCGAGAAGCCGCATTAAGTCCTCATCAGAAAGCGTTGGATAGGCGGGAAGCGCGAGCATTGCCTCACCCAAATCACGACTGTGTGGCAATGGTTCGCGTGTCACTTTGCCGTCAAACATCGGCTCTAGACGTACATCCGGGCAGCTGACCGATGCCAGCGGGATACCTGCCTTATGCAAGGCCGAAATCAGGTTGCTCCGCTGCGGCCAATAATCTTGCCGAATGGCAAAATACACTCGATACCAACTCGGTGTCTCGTCAGGTATGACCTCGGGCACCTCAAAATATGGAGATTCGGCTAAGGCGGCTCGACAAGCTCTGGCGATAGCAACACGACGAGAAAATAATTCGGGCCACTGTTCAAGATGATCTAATGCCAGAGCAGCGGCAAGCGGTGACAAGCGGTAATTCGAACCTGGGATACGTCGTTGAAAAATAAATTCGCCCGCCCGACCAGCACCGTGCTGATTTTGGCCATGATTGCGCAATTGTCGAATTTTGTTCGCCAAACGTACGGAGCTGGTTTGTACTATCCCCCCTTCTCCGGCGGAAATGTTTTTTTCGTTGCATAGGCTGGCACAGGCAATATCGCCAAAGGTGCCTACGTACTGATTCCGATAGCGAGCACCGACCGCCTGTGAGCAATCTTCAACCAAAATCAGCCGGTTTTGACGCACCCATTCCACGTCAGCCAAAAGTGAGGCAGGATGGCCACCTAGATGCACGAGGAGAATCGCCCGCGTCCGTCGGTTAATCAATGGTGCCACTGTTTCGCGATTTAAGCCCTGCGTTCGCGGATCAACGTCGGCAAAGACTGGCGTAGCACCGACACGCATGATCGCTGTCGCACACGCGATAAAACATCTGGCCGGCACAATGACTTCGTCTCCCGGCCCTATCCCCAAGGCCATCAGCGACAATTCCAAGGCATGCGTGCCATTGGTGACCGCGATGACATGGTCACAGTCAAATTGAGAAGCCCAGACAGACTCGAGCGCTTCGACCGTATCGCATACCAGCTGATTGACCTGACCTGACTGTATCAGGTTAGCAACACGCGCCAGGGCCACGTTTGAATAAACTGGCCACGGCCAACTCAATGGCTTCATTTTCCTGTCTTTTCATCCTGACCGACGCCAATCACCTTCCGAGGTTTTTTCAAGCTATCGCCCGAAACAATCCAGATTTCAACACGACGATTCCGCGCGCGGTTGTCTTCCGTCGTATTCGGCACGAGTGGACGTGTGTCGGCCAAACCATAAATGCTGAACCGCTTCTTATCCAATTTGCCGCCCTTAAGCAGTTCGCGCACGACACTGGCCGCACGGGCCCCGGACAATTCCCAGTTTGATGGATACAAAGGTGTTCGAATCGGCCGGTCGTCGGTATGTCCGGCGACGCGGATCTCCCCTTTGGTAGTGACCAATATATCGCGAATTTTGGCAATCACCGGTTTAAACTGCCGCCGCAACCTTGCTGAGCCGGAAGGGAACGACCCTTTTTCCCGAATGCGAATGACCACAATGCCGCCATGCGCCTCAATTTCAATCTGCCCGGAATTCAGTTCTTCTTTCAACGCGCTGGCCAATTGCTTCGCCAACGCTTCTGTTTTTTCAGTCGGCGCCGCAGACGATAGTTCCAACTCCTGAAGATTGGCGTCACCAGCGCCTTTTTCTCCCTTATCATCCTGCGCCTGCGGTTCCTCTTCCTGTGTCTCGAAATCCAATGACTCCTTCGTGATTTCGTCCGTACGCTGTTGAATGGTTTCAATGATGGTGGGTTCCGGCTTGCCTGGCCGGAATTCCTGAGCAATCACGCTTGTCCCTTTTGGAATGTCTTTGACCTTGATTTGATTTTGCACGCCAAAGGCGTTTTTCATAGAACCAGCGATTTGCTTGTACTTCAGAACATCCATTTCTGAAAAGGACAACAGCAAAACGAAAAAAGACATCAAGAGCGACATCAAGTCACTAAAGGTGCCCATCCAGGCGGGCAATCCGGGGGGAGGACATTTACATTCTTCTTGCGGTTCCGCCATCGCAACACCTACTCAGTCTTGGGACGCTGTGATTCGGGCAAATAGTTCATCAACATCTGCTCAATCACACGTGGGTTCTGCCCGGCCTGAATTGCTAATAACCCATCAATAATCAAATTGTTGGCGCGAGATTCTTCTTCGTTGCGTAGCTCTAACTTCTCTTTCACCGGAATGGCCAGCATGTTGGCCATCACCGCACCGTATAAGGTTGTGAGCAACGCTACGGCCATGGCAGGCCCAATTGACTTTGGATCGTCCATGTTCGCCAGCATACCGACCAAGCCCACAAGGGTACCAATCATCCCCATGGCCGGCGCGATGTCGCCCAAGCTCTTGAACACCAAGCTGGCTTCTTCGTGACGTGCTTTCGCCAACGCGACGTCTTGTCGCAGGATCGTCTCGACCACTTCCGCGCTGTGACCATCGACCAACAAGCCAACGCCTTTTTTCATAAATGGATTGGGAATGTCAGCGCCTTCAAGTGATAAGAGCCCCCCTTTTCGGGCCATATCGGCCAATTCAACAATTTTGGCAATCAGGTCATTGAGGTTCTCAGACTTAAAAAACAGGCTTTTCATACCAACCTTGAAGCCACCAAAAAACTGGCCCAAGGTATGCTTCATGATCACGATGAAATGACTGCCAACGAACACGATCAGAATGGATGGCACATCGATGTACTGGCCAATGCCTCCTGCCAGCACCATAGCCACAATCACAATGGCATAAGAACCCAGTGCACCAATCAGCGTGGCGATATCCACAATAATGGCCCTTCAAAAATCACGCCTTCAGCCTGCCATTAAGTGTAATTTGTTTTTTCGAAAGTTCCACATATTGTTTCTTTTAGGCGCCAATTTGGCGACAATAAGAAGCACAAGAGAGCAGACAGACGACAGACATGAACAAACAAGCCAACGAAGCCTCATTTGAGGCCAATCTCAGAGCGCTCGAAGACGTCGTCACGCAACTGGAGCGTGGCGATCTGCCCTTGGAAGAAGCCTTGCGACAGTTTGAACGTGGCGTCCAACTCACACGCCAGTGCCGAAAGGCATTGGAGACAGCTCAACTCAAAGTCGAAAAACTCGAACAGCTCATCAAAGAAAGCCCTCTGGAACAATTCAATGCCGATGAATAAATCGCTGCAAGATTACCGGAGCCTTGTTGAGCAGGCACTCAACGCCTGGCTTCCTCTGGAAACCGAGATGCCGCAACGGCTTCATCGAGCCATGCGCTACAGCACGCTGGCCGGGGGCAAGCGACTGCGTCCGGCGTGGACACTGGCCACGGCCGAAATGCTGGGTGGCTCACTTGACGATGCCCTCGTCCCTGCCGCCGCCATCGAATTGATTCATGTGTACTCTCTCATTCACGATGACTTGCCAGCCATGGACGATGACGACTGGCGACGCGGTCAACCCACATGCCACCGCGCCTTTGATGAAGCGATCGCCATCCTGGCTGGCGACGCGCTTCAAACGCTGGCTTTTGAATGGATTGCCAGCAAGCCAATGGCAAGTGTATCGGCAGAACGACGACTGTCCATGATCAAAATACTTGCCCATGCGGCTGGCACCTATGGCATGGGCGGCGGCCAAGCCATCGACTTGGAAGCTTCCGGCCAAACTTTGACCGAAGACCAGCTGGCACACCTGCATCAGCTAAAAACCGGCGCGCTTATCCGGGCCAGCATCCAATTGGGCATTCTCTGTGCACCGCCAATTCCACACAAGGCGTCGGAATGCCTTGATAAGTATGCCAGTTGCTTGGGGCTCGCCTTTCAGATTCAAGATGACATTCTTGATGTCATCGGCGACAGTGAGCGGCTCGGCAAAACACCCGGCACAGACCAGAAATTGCAAAAAACAACTTACGTTGATTTGCTTGGACTCGAAGGCGCCAAGGCGAAAGCCGCACAGTTGACCAACGAAGCGCTACAAGCATTGGCACAATTGCCGTACAATACCGACACGCTGGCACACTTTGCCGAACTTGTCGTCACGCGCGACCACTGAAGTCCATAACCGCCTATGAGTTTATCAGACAAATATCCACTGTTGTTTCAAATTGACACACCGGATGACCTTCGCCGTTTGTCTCGCGATCAATTAGCGCAGTTAGCGACGGAACTGCGTGGCTATTTGATTGATACCATCAGCGGCTGCGGTGGGCATTTCGCCGCAGGCCTTGGCACCGTAGAACTGACCATTGCCTTGCATTATGTTTTTAATACGCCAGCAGATCGAATTGTCTGGGATGTCGGCCATCAAGCCTATCCGCATAAAGTGCTGACAGGGCGACGAGATCGGCTTCACACCATTCGCCAGACAGATGGTCTGCACCCTTTTCCCACGCGCGCTGAAAGCGAATACGACACATTTGGCGTCGGCCACTCCAGCACGTCAATTGGCGCAGCCCTCGGGATGGCGTTGGCAGCACGCCAAAAGGGTATCGACCGCAAGCATGTGGCCGTCATTGGAGATGGTGCCATGACCGCTGGCATGGCCTTCGAAGCCCTTAACCACGCTGGAGACGTCAAGGCGGATCTGCTTGTCGTGCTCAACGACAACGACATGTCCATTTCGAAAAATGTCGGCAGTCTGAATAACTATTTTGCGCGAATCTTTTCCGGTGCGTTCTATACCACGGTGCGTGAAGGCGGTAAAAAAGTCCTCGACCGTTTGCCGTCTGGTTTCCGTGAGCTCGCTCGTCGCGCTGAGGAACATATGAAAGGCATGTTTGTGCCCGGCACTTTATTTGAAGAAATGGGGTTCAACTACATTGGCCCTATTGATGGCCATGATCTCGACACTCTGCTCGACACGCTGAGCAACATGAAACACCTCAAAGGCCCACAGCTTTTGCATGTCGGCACGGTCAAAGGCAAGGGCTACCCACCCGCAGAGTCCGATCCGGTGGCGTATCACGGCGTGCCGATTTTCGATCCGTCACAGCCGACTCTGCCAGCCGGCAAACCCAAAACAACGTTCTCCAACGTTTTTGGTCAATGGTTAGTCGATGCCGCCACCAAGGATGAGCGAGTCATCGGCATTACACCAGCCATGCGTGAAGGTTCCGACTTGATTGCTTTCTCAGAACAGTTTCCAGATCGTTACTTTGATGTGGCCATCGCCGAGCAACATGCCGTCACACTGGCCGCTGGCCTTGCCTGCGAAGGTATGAAACCTGTGGTGGCCATTTACTCCACGTTTTTGCAACGAGCCTATGATCAGCTCATCCATGACGTTGCCTTACAAAATCTTGACGTCACCTTTGCCATCGACCGTGGCGGCATTGTTGGAGGGGATGGTGCCACGCATCAGGGTGCTTTTGACTTAAGCTACTTACGTCCGATTCCTAACCTTGTGAGCATGGCGCCCTGTGACGAGTCGGAATGCCGCAAAATGTTGCAAACTGCCCTTGAATATCCGGGGCCTGCCGCTGTTCGTTATCCTCGCGGCACAGGTGCCGGCGTTCCAGTTGAACCAAACCTTGATACACTCCCAATCGGTCAAGGACGCGTGGTTCGAGAAGGCGAACAAGTGGCCATCCTTTCTTTTGGGACACGCTTGCACGACGCGCTTGAGGCCGCAGAAACCCTCAATGCCACCGTGGCCGACATGCGTTTTGTCAAGCCCCTTGACATCGAGCTCATCAAAAATCTTGCCAATACGCACGAATACATTGTCACCGTTGAAGAAAATGCTCGTATCGGCGGGGCTGGCAGTGCCGTACTCGAAGCCATGGCAGAATTGGACATCAGTCGGCCAACGCTGTTGATCGGCCTGCCGGATCGTTTTGTCGAACATGGTCATCCTGCCGACATATACCGTCGCCTATTGCTCGACAGCGAAGGCATTACCCGACAAATTCAAGATTTTCTTAAGGCGTTGTGATATCGAGTTCCGTTCAGTCTTGTCCCAGCGTTGAGCGGAACTCGCCGAAGTCCAATGTCACTGTAAAATCAGCCCCCTATCACGAATCTACCCCAACCTAATCGAAAACCCTTTTGTCAACCTCGGCTAATCTGTGGGTCAAAGCTCCGGCTGAACGATACAAGCCTGTATGCTGTTCTAGGCGGCCACCAAGTGGCTGTAACAGCGGCTGAGTGTGCAGCGTCCATTTCAACATAAACGAAAAAAGCGGCGAGCTCGTTTCATCGACTTTCTGCAAAAAGAAGTTGACTGGGCTTTGACTGTCTTCCGTGTATCGGTTGTGAACGAAAATCAGCGGCAAGGCCAGCACACATATGAGTGGAACAATCTTGATTCCCCAAACGACACCCCTACGTGTGTTTCGTTTCCATTGTGGCTGGAAGACCTCAAGCGCCTTAAGCGGTAATTTAATCAGTGTCATACAAATCAAAAATAAACTTAGCGACATGGATATCGGCGGAATGACCACCGAACGCAATGCCTGCTTTCCCACTTGCTCGTAGCGCCCGCCATCTGCGAACAGGGGGCGGGCACCAGATATCATGGCAAGATACTTTTTCGTTTCTCGCGCAATGTTTGGCGCCAGCACATGTCTTACAAAATTTCTTTTGTTCCAGTCAGCCCTGCCCCCCGTCACATACATAGCGCCCATCTTCTCGGCAATCTTCTTCTGTACACTCCGGTGGCGCTAAAACTCAATCCATTCAAGGTTTGGAGGCAACGACAGCCCACGACGTCTCATTTCACTTTTCCATCGCTTGTCGGCTTCTCGTTTCACTGCCTTTACCACAGCCTGCGAGAACGCTTGACGCTCTTCAATACGCCACGTTTCCGGCAATATCACGCCCTTGCCCTTGAGTGCCTCGCGAAGTTTCCTCTGCATGACTGGATGGGCACGAAATGCCTTGAGGCCGTCAATGTTCATCGGATAGCCCGTTTCTTTTTGAAACTGAGACTGAAATTTTGGATGAGCAAGAAAACGAAGACGGTAGTGCTCCGGATTGTTTGTGTACTTATACCGTTTATCCTTAATGCCGCCATCGCCACCAGTCGCAGCATCAAGCAACTGGAGTGCCGTTGACACACCACCCGTCAATACGCCACCGAGAATTGTATTGGCCGCATTCTCCAAGGCACTGACGTCTTCGACAATCAACCAGTAATCCGGCTCAATATAGCCAAGCCCAGCCTTGACTATCTCAGATTTGTAGTGGGCTTGCTTGCGCTCAAGGCACCGTGCCCGATTGGTGCGTGCAAATTGAGAGGCTCCCGAATATGTCTTTCGACACCGTGCAAGGCCCTCAAAATACTGGTAGATTTTCGGGCCAAACTTTTGTGCACGTGCCTCGGCTCGAGCCAGATAGACTTTCTGGGCTTGTTGGTACTTATTCCAGCCATCATGAACATGATCTTCAACCACCTGCCAGTACTTCTGCTCCCGTCTCGGCATGTCATTCAAAGTATCGTTGTACTGATTCGACGCCTTTGCGTACTCTCGATATGCTTTCGACAATTCTTCATACATGCGAGTGAACTGCGCATAATAGTCGTCCAATTTCTGATAGGCCCGCATTGCCACGAAACGACGAATAATCTTTTCCTGATAGGGGATAAGCTTCTCCGCCAGCTTGTCGTCTGCATAAAGCAGTCCACCAAAAAGTGCTAAAAAAGTGAGATTCTCGGGCTGATGCATCTCGGCAGAATCGTATTCAATGCCCGTCACCTTGATCGCATTGAGTGCCAAGGCGTCACGCAATATGGCGCTCAATACCGCATACTCTCGTTGTTCAGCGCTCGATGGCTTGATAAGAAACTGCTCCACAAGCCACTTTTGACCAAAGAACACCGTTGGCCAAATCAAACCGAGCAGCAACAACAAGGCGAGCAAGCCTCGCGTCACACTCTTGTAGAACCGTGCTGGCAACAAGTCGGCAATCAACAAAGTCACACCCACACCGGAAATAGCGCGCCCAAAAATCTCAAGATGCTCAAGCTCGCTTTCCCCAGGCGTCCCGAGACCTATCAGGCTGACCAGTTGTGCATTAAATATGGACTCGGGTACAAGATAAGCAAGGCTAATCACAAAAAAGAAGAGTCGCCAGAAAGTCGGTTTCAATCGGCGATTTTCTATCATTGTTCATTGTCCCTGAGTTCGATTTCGATGGCATCGTCGACCTCTGGCACATCCACCGCTTCTTCTTTTTCTTTGGGTGGTGCACTTGGGTCAAGTCGCTTAGATGGATGAGGCAGAATAACCTGCGAATGTCGGAATGACTTGATCTTCCCACCAAGCGAAGGATACAACCCTTGTGGAAAGTAGAGGTCAATCTTCGACAGTTGCTCAAGATCTACGTCTTGGGGCAATACTGCCAGTTTTTTGGTCAACGGTGTGGTACCAACGTACGGTTTGACTGGCGGCAACTGATA
>RFGJ01000413.1 GCA_003696665.1 Gammaproteobacteria bacterium
ATCGACATTCGTGGACTTCGCGCACGGCAATTGACAGCAGAAGACGGCAATCAATTTGACTGGATTTTGGTCATGGATGATCAGAATCTTGCCTCAGCGCGTCGTATGCTGCCAGAAGCGCACCATAAAATACATAAACTGCTCTATTGGTATCAGCCAGCTCAGACACCCGATGTGCCTGACCCTTACTACGGCGGACAGGATGGCTTCGAGCAGGTTTTCCAGCTGATTGACCGAGGCTGCCAGGCCTTTATTGAGCAGGTGCTTAACAGCACATAAATAGGCCGGGGCAATATGGTGATTGCCCCGGCCCGATGGCTCATGCCGAGTTTTCGTTAGCCTGATCGTCTGTCTTTGACGCTGAAGCTTTGGTTGCCGGACTTGATGCCGTTTCATTGACAAAAATATCGGCATCGGCAGAGACAGGCGTTTTAAATACGGCCGGTTGTCGCTCGTAGCTGGTTTTAATGGGTTCCACGACGAAGCGAGGTCGTGCCGTCGGTGAGCTGCCACGCAGCACTTCATGAATGGCCGCACTGACCGACACCTTCTCCTGTTTCGCGACAGTAGTGCTAGACTCAACCACGACGCTTGCCTCGTGCTCTTCCACTGATTCATCGCTTTCTGTGGTTTGTGGTGTCACAGCCTCTTCCACTGATGGTTGGCTGCTGTCTTCTGTTTCGGCCACGGTCGCCTCAGATGAGCTTACGTCCGGTGCGGGTGAAGTGGGCCCATTTTGAGCTGTCTCATCCTCGACTGCATCCACGGCGGATGTGGCTTCGTCAGCATTTGGCGTTGGGCTATCGTCAACGACGCCTGTGCTGTCCGATTGGCTGTGAACATCGGACATCCCACCCTCTGTCGCCGACGAGGGTTCAGCCTCTTGTTCGGCAATCGTCTCCGGCGGTTCAGGCTTGGTATCGACTTCCCCAGATGCTGTGGCGTCTGCCGTCTTGCTTGACACGACCACAGGACTCATCACATCACTACTTTCTGCAACATTCCCCGTGGCTTTTGTTTCGGCTGCCTCAGCAGGCTGCTGACCTGATACTTCGGTAGTGTCATGGCTACGTCGACGCCGCCCGCCATATTGCGGTGGCTTACGCGTTCTCGGCCGCGGGGCAACTTCTTCCACCGGAGTCGTTTCTGCCTCGACAGTGGCGTGGGGCACTGGTGTTGCTTGCGCACCATCGCCATTGGCAACAGGCTCAGGTTTGGCGACCGCATCCTGCGCGACTGTGTTGGCCATGGCATCGTTCGCCGTCGGTGTCGTTTGCGCTGTGTCGACAGGCTCAGGTGTCGCTGTCGTCTCTGCCTCACTTTCTTGCGCTGCGATAATGGCTTTGGCAGCTTCCGGTACGGGGTGAACGCGACGCGCCTCTCTCGATTCGCGTGGCGGCCTTGGTGGCGTCGTTGCTTCTACGGTCGGCGCAACAGATGTTTTTTCGGTTGTTACATTGGCCGATGATCGTGCCTGTGCCGGCTTTTCCTGCGCAACCTGACGTTGTTGACGCTTTTGATTGTGATTGCGACGGTTCCGATTTTGTCCGCGATTTTGCCTGCGGTTTTGACTACGATTCTGAGTATGTCCTTTACCGTTTCTTGATTGGTTACGCGTATTTTTTTTCTTTGCTGTCTTTTTCTTGGGTTTTGCTTTGAACAGTGAGGCAATCGCGGCGACTATGCGTGCAAGCAATGAAGGTTTTTGCTCCGCCGGCTTGGTTTTTCGCTCGGAGGCTTTTGGTGTTGGCGCTGGCACATCTGTGGGCACGCCACTCACCGCAGGCTGCTCGGTTGGCTTGGCGCTGACTTGTTCGTATTCAGGCAGCTCCGGCGTGCCTATGGTTTCATAGCTTGCGTCTTCGGCAGTTTCGTCCGCCTTCAGGCGTTCGACCGAAAAATGCGGCGTTTCCATGTGAGGGTTCGGAATCACTAGGATTGAGACTTGATGCCGCTTTTCCAGTTGAGCGAGTATTTGCCGCTTTTCGTTTAGCAAAAAGGTACCCACCTCGACTGGCACAACCGCACGCACTTGCTGTGTGAGAGGTTTGCTGGC
>RFGJ01000414.1 GCA_003696665.1 Gammaproteobacteria bacterium
CGATAGGCATCTGGAGACTTCTTAAGCAAAGCCTCGATCAACTCAGAATCTTCTCGCCGACTTTGTGCGCTCATGGAAGGGACTGTGTTTTATGATCGTGATTATCCGAATTAATTAGTGATTTTGTAACACGAAGTCTCTCAAATTGTCTATTTTTCAAACCATAAAAACTGATATGGAGTGCCAAGGCATGCAGCTCAACAAAATTTGCCAACTGAAAAGAAACATCGAAAATATTCTTGCGCCGCTGAACGGCCTGCCATTGCTGTTGATCCGACTCTACCTCGTTCCGGTCTTTTGGATGGCAGGCACCAACAAATTAGCGGCTTTTCAAGACACAGTGGAATGGTTCGGCAACACTGATTGGGGTCTCGGTTTGCCAATGCCCACACTGATGGCTGCTTTGGCGACCGGAACAGAGCTCGCCGGTGCTGTGTTGTTGGCATTGGGGCTAGCGACCCGGCTTATCAGTGTGCCGCTGATGGTTACCATGGTTGTGGCAGCCGTCACCGTCCACTGGCAAAATGGCTGGGCTGCCATCGCATCAAGCACTGACCCGGAAGTTGCAGCCCGTTTGGACAGAGCCAGAGAAATTCTGCAAACCTACGGTAATTATGAATGGCTGACTGAAAAAGGCAGCTTTGTCATTCTTAACAATGGCATTGAATTTGCCGCCACCTATTTCATCATGTTGCTCGTCTTGTTTTTCCACGGCGGCGGCCGATATGTGAGTACAGATTATTGGCTCGGGTCCTGGCTTCGTTCACGCTGTGAGCGCCAAAAATAATACTCGGCCATCATTTTGGGCACTTTGTGCGCCAATAAAATTGTTGAAATCATCGTCGGGATGGCCATCATGGCGAACGCGGCATCGGATAGTCCGATCGCCGCACGTACTGATACCAGGGCGGTCAGAAAAACAATCATCAAATAAGCAAATACATACCATTTTTGCCTTGCCGTGCCGAACAGAAAAGCAAAACATTTCTGTCCATAATACGCGTA
>RFGJ01000415.1 GCA_003696665.1 Gammaproteobacteria bacterium
GTAAATGGGCACTGTCCCAATTGGGACAGTGCCCATTTACGAAGCATTGGCGCGGGTTGGCGGCAAGGTGCGCGACTTGTCTTGGTCTGTGATGTTCGAGGTGCTCCATGAGCAAGCAGAACAAGGGGTGGATTATTTCACCATCCATGCTGGCGTGCTTCGCTCACTGCTCCCGCACGCACAACATCGCGTCACCGGCATCGTTTCGCGTGGCGGTTCGATTCTCGCGCAATGGATGCAAATTCATCAACGGGAAAATTTTTTGTGGGAACACTTCGACGAAATTTGTCGCCTGTGCCGACAATACGATGTGTCGCTATCGTTGGGTGACGGATTACGGCCTGGCTCCATTGCCGATGCCAATGACGAGGCGCAATTCGGTGAACTCAGAGCGCTTGGCGAGTTGACGCAACAAGCATGGGCGCATGATGTCCAGGTGATGATTGAAGGCCCAGGGCATGTGCCGATGCACCTTATTGAAGAAAATATGCGCCAACAACTCAAGCACTGTCACGAAGCGCCATTTTATACGTTGGGCCCTCTCACCACAGACATTGCGCCAGGCTATGATCACATCACTTCGGCCATCGGTGCTGCTATGATCGGCTGGTTTGGCTGTGCCATGCTCTGCTATGTGACTCCTAAAGAACATCTCGGCCTTCCCAATCCCGAAGATGTGCGTGCCGGACTGATGGCCTATCGAATTGCCGCCCATGCGGCCGATTTGGCCAAAGGGCATCCGTTTGCCCCCATGCGTGATCGCGCGCTGTCTGAGGCACGCTTTGCCTTTCGTTGGGAAGACCAGTTCAATCTTGGCCTTGACCCGGTAACGGCTCAACGTTATCACGATGAGACCCTGCCACAGGCGGGCGCCAAATCCGCACGTTTCTGCTCGATGTGCGGACCACAGTTTTGTTCGATGCGCATCTCGCAGGATGCCTACCAGCAAATCCCTGTGGCTTCGGATACTGAGTAAATGATGACGCAGACCACACCGATTCTGTGGGCAATTGGAGGGCACGATAACACCGGTCGCGCGGGCGTGTCGGCGGACGCCCAAGTGGCGCAAGCACTGAGCGTTCACCTGTGTCCCATCGTGACCATAGTGACAGCGCAAACCGACAACACGGCGCGTATCCTGAGCGAAATATCGGTTGAGCACTTGATTGAACAATGTGCATCTGCGCTGGCGCTCGGCACGCCATCCGCCATCAAAGTCGGTGCCATCACTGGGCCGCAAATGCGAGCACTCGCGCACTGGCTTCACGCCAAAGGATTAGACCATACGCCGCTGATTTGGGATCCGATCACGCACAGTTCCAC
>RFGJ01000416.1 GCA_003696665.1 Gammaproteobacteria bacterium
AATCGCTAACCCCTTTTTTGATGTTGTGCCCACCTTGTGCCCATTCTGTGCCCAAATTTTAAGGCAGTGACCCCTGCCATGGATTTTCCCCCTGTTTTGCTCGGGCAGGGGTATTTGAATCTTGCTCAACCACTGGGAAACATGTGGTTTTGTTCCGGTTCCCGGAGGGTTTTGACCCCTGCCCCCAACAAGTCATTCATCTGGTAGAAACTCCACCAGATCCTGAATTTTACAATTTAAAAAATTGCAAATTTTTTCAAGATTCCCAATGGTCGTGTTCGGTGCCTTTTGGTTGGCGATTCGTGACAGGGTTGATAAATGAATTCCAGTCGCATCGGCAATCTCTTTCAAACTGAGCCTTTTCCCCGTTTGGAATTCCTTCTCTGCTATTAGCTCCTTCAGGTGGTATCGGATCATTGCCTCCTCCTTTTTTGCTCTTTCCTCCTAAATATAACCAGAGCTTACTGAAAAATTGAAAACCATGCAACTTATTGATATGCAGGCAAATTGTTGTCCCCAATGCATTCCCGTTGCCAGAAAAGACGTTTTTGTGACGATAATTTGATTGACATGCAATTTTCCAGCATATATACTATGTAAAACACCATCCAAGGAGGTTTGTCATGACAGAGAAGACGTTTATGACAACGGAAGAGTTGGCCCAGAAGCTGAGGTATGACCCTCGGTACATCCGGAACTGCCTCAAGGACGCAGTCTTTTTGGAAGGAGTTCATTACATCCGACCTTTTGGGCGGAGGAAGATTCTTTACATTTGGGAGGCAATTGAGCGCGATTTGACTCGTGACTTCAGCAGGAAGAGTGAATTGATTCCAATGGCAAATGGAGGTGTATGCCGTGGGTAGCATTCGTGTACGTCATGATACCGGAAAGTTGTTTTTTGATTTTCGCTTCAATGGCCGTAGGTGCAGGGAATTGACACTTCTGGATGACACAAAGGCTAACAGGGCGAAAATGGAAGCTATTATGGCAAAAATCGAAGAGAAAATCAGGGATGGCAGCTTTGTTTATGAGGAGTTTTTTCCCAATAGCAAAGCCCCCCTGAAAATGGAAAAAGACGTGGGGGTAACGGTTAAAAAACAGGCTCCGTTGAAGGATACCCCTTTGTTCGAAGATTTTGCCCAAGAGTGGTTCGAAGAAAATGAAGTCGGTTGGAAGCAGTCCTACCGCAAAACGATTCGCGGCACCTTGGACAAGTACCTGATCCCGGCCTTTGGTGAAAAGGAGGTCGGCAGCATCACCAGGGGTGAGATTCTGAAATTCCGTTCGTCACTCGCCAAAGTTCCCAACGGAAAGAAACAGGGCCTCTCACCCGATCGAATCAATCATATCATGACGCCATTGCGCATGATTCTGGATGAAGCCGCCGACCGCTATGACTTTAGCACACCCTTTGTTCGTATTAAACCATTGAAGGTCCCTCCTTCTGATGTTGATCCCTTTTCCATTGAGGAGGTGAAAGCGATTCTGAACACGGTCCGGGAGGACTTCCGCCCTTATTACACCGTGAGATTTTTCACCGGGATGCGCACTGGCGAAATTGATGGCTTGAAGTGGGAGTATGTCGATTTCGAACATCGCATCATTCGCGTTCGAGAAACTTTGGTCGATGGCCGGGAAGAAACGCCGAAAACTGCCGGATCGATCAGGGACATCTGGATGTCTCAGTTGGTGTACGACGCACTCATGCTTCAAAGGGAACGAACGGGACATTTTAGGAAATTCGTCTTTTGCACTCGTAACGGTGAGCCTTTTGATCACCGAAACGTAACCAAACGGGTTTGGTATCCGCTCCTGCGCTATCTTGGCCTGAAAAAGCGAAAGCCCTATCAGACGCGGCATACTGCAGCGACTCTTTGGTTGGCCGCTGGTGAAAACCCCGAGTGGATTGCCAGACAGATGGGGCATACAACCACGAGAATGTTGTTCACGGTTTACTCCCGTTTCGTGCCAAACCTGACCAGGCGCGACGGGTCGGCATTTGAGAGATTGTTGGTCAGTAACCTTGGCGGAGGCGATTATGAACCCAATTCGATCAATGATTGAACGTGGCAGCGGTCTGGTCAAAGGGGTCTACCGCCTGCGCAGGCCCAGGTTGCGTCAGGCCCGTAATGGATGTCCTTATCTGTCGGTACAGCTTGAGGATATGAGCGGCAGCGCCCAGGGCTATGTCTGGTCGGGTCAGGTATCTAACCTGGAAGGTCTACAGGAGTACGCCTGTGCCCGTGTGGTTGGCAACGTTCGGGTCCGCAACGATGGGGCGGTTCTTGACATCGAGCACCTTCAGGTTACCAGTGACCGGCTTGGAGAGGTCGTTCGGCTGCTACCCTACAGCCTGTGCCCGAAACCCTGG
>RFGJ01000417.1 GCA_003696665.1 Gammaproteobacteria bacterium
ACCTTCCAGACGTCGGAGTTATGCCACTGAACCACATGCGTTGTTGCAGGTAGTGATCCACAGAACCGATTGAATTCTTCTAACAACAAAGGCTCCTCCTTTTCCGGATGGTGCATGGCCTCACGCAGCCAGTGCTCGGCCCTGGACAAGTCGCATGGCCACCCCGGCAGTGACAGCCAGGATCAGGCGGCCTCCTTCAGCCGTTCGGCCAGCCACATCTTGATGATGGACTGACGGGTGACTCCGAGCCGCTTGGCCTCCAGCTCCGGCCTGCGCATTTTGGAAAGATCAAGCTGGTCGGTGATGTCCTTGCCTTCATTGAAGGCCCTGTCAAAGTCCTTAGCTTTCATTCAACTCAACCTCCTCTTTGCGCGAGCGCCGAACCGAAATGATGCGGATATTCCCATCGCGGTAGGTCACAACGGCCGACCAGTGCCTGCCGTCGATGCGGCCGATCAACAGGTAACGTGGCTCTAATTATGGCAGAGTTCCGCCGCGTGCGCGATCAGATCAGATCAATAATCGAGGTGTTTCTGGGAGCTAGGTGATAGTGGCTTGGCTCTATCCAGAGGAGGCGAGTTTCCTTCTCAACCACATGGCTTGCATCCTTCCTGTCTGAGATAAACGGAAGCGCTTCACCCCATCAATAACCTGCACCTCATAATATGAATGGTAGCGCTGGTTAAAATACCGACTTACATTATTTTTGCTTTTTGAAACGCCGAGTTTCTCTTTAATCAGCTTGGCAATTCCGGCAGAAGTATATCCGGCATTATCTTCTCCCTCCAAAGCCAGCAAGATGGCATCTTCTAACCGACTTGGTTCAATATGTTCCATGCAGTCAAGAGGGTGGCAGTTATCAAGCCTTTCTGAGAAACCTGCATCAAATGCTGAATAAAATTCGCAAAAGTTTCCTTCGTTGACGATTGTAATTGCATCGCCTGATCTCATTAAAACATCAAGCCCCATTTGATCTTGAAGCTGATTTTCGTAGAGGAACCTTTCTTTAGATGCATTGCCGCCACGGTTCCGATCAAGATATCGCTGCAAGCGGGTGATCTCATCGGCATCAACAACTATTAACTCAGGGCGGTGACGCCCATTATATTTATCTTTAAAATAATCAAACTCTTCCCTGGCTCGGAACCCTGTTAGAATAATTGGTATATCGCCCAAGCCAGCAATGAACTCAAGAATTTTTTCGGCAACAATAGAAGGCCTTTCTTTTAGGGCCTTCAAGGCAAAGTCCGCGATTCCCACAGGTGAATCAGCGCCATGCCTTTCATAATAGGCAAGATGCATGAAATCACTGGCCTCGATGTGATAGTAGCCGTATTTCTGTGTGACGAATTCAGCTAACGTTGTTTTACCAGCACACGTCGGACCACAGACCACGAATAGTGGAGGAAAAATCGGCAACGATGCCTGAAACATGCGAGCAATTTCTGCGTCGCCTCGTCTTTTGATCTCTCCATGCTGCTCCAGAAAAGCAAGCATCTGGTTGAACGCGCCAGCGCGGAAATCAAACCGGTCGGCATCTTCGATTGAAAGCATACTGATTGGGCGATCACTGCCTTCAGGGACAAACCATTTGTTAAAGGTCTTGTTATCCAGCCATGGATAAAGCGGATTGGTATCAAACTGATATTCACGCTCAGTGATGTGGCCTTGAACCTGGCTGGTAAATCGCACATAGGGCTTGCCAAGCTTCTCAGCCAGCCTTTTTGAAAGCGTCAGCAGCAAATCCGACCGAACCGTAACTCGCCGATCATTTCCAGCAGCCTTCAACTGCCGGTCAATCGATGCGAAATCATTTTCCTGCATCCAATACTTCACATCAACGCCGGGGACTTCCCTGTCCGGGGCGCTCAGGCAATGCACAATCACCGAGGTGTCCTCGATGAAAAAGAATTTCTCGTCCGGGTTGGAAACGTTCTTTCGCCATCGTTGCATTGCATCCTGAATGCTTTGCTCCAACAGCTCTTCGCGATCCTGAATCCTTGGCTCAGCGTACCCAACGCCGTAGTGCCTTTGCCTGCCGACTTTTACATCATATTCCCGGCAAAGATACTCAGCATGGGCACGCTTGATCTTACTAGACGTGATAAAGGTCAGTTCGACCATGATACTAATCGCCCTTGATTCACCGGCCGGGCTTCAATAAAGGCGCAGTTTGTTATTTCCTTGCGCATGGATGGAAGTATTGCCTGGATGTCGGGAGC
>RFGJ01000418.1 GCA_003696665.1 Gammaproteobacteria bacterium
AGTCATCACCGGAACACCGGACAGGATCACACAGGGATAGAGACGAGCAATTTCGATATAGTCCGCGGCCGCACGGGGCCCTTCACACAACGCTGAAAAATCGGTCCAGATGGCCTTTGGTGCCACCCTTATCACAGGGACTTCTCGCCCCTGTATCAGCACGTAGGGAACACGCTCACCTTGGTCGCCAGCAAACTCTTGAAACGCTGCCATCAAGGCCTGCTCCGCCTGTTCATCGGCAGGGGTGTGGTAGGTCTGGATGCGAACCAACTCGCGCAGCCGATAATCATTGCCGCTATCGACATGCACCACTTCCATATGTCGCTTAATCAAATCGATCGTCGGTAAAAAACGGCCCCGATGTAAGCCTTTCCAGTACAACCGCTCCGGTGGAATATTTGACGTGGCCACCACAACCACCCCATGGCCAAACAAAGCCTCAAAAAAACGTCCTAGAATCATGGCGTCGCCGATTTCAGAAACAAAAAACTCATCAAAACAAAGCAAGCGAATTTCCGACGCCAGTTCGGCCGCCACATGTTCCAGTGGATTCTTTTCGCCTTTATGACGCGCCAACTGTTGGTGCGTCCAATACATAAAACGATGGAAATGTTGTCGCCGCGCAGGCACTTTTGGTGCGACATGAGCATAAAATAAATCCATAAGCATCGTCTTGCCGCGCCCGACGCCACCCCACAAATAAAGACCGGTCGTTGACCGGCCCATTGGCAAAATCCGGTGCCACCACCTGCCACGATGACGTGTTGTTAATTCGCTCGCAAGGGCATCCAGTTTCATCACCGCCTGACGCTGCTTATCATCCGGCGTCAGTTCACCAAGATGACATTTGCGTTCGTACACCTCCAACAATGTCATACAAAAATCCCCAAATGCTGCAATTTGGCCTCAAGCGCGTCGCGGAGCTCGATCAATTTTCCGTGGAAAAAGTGGCTCGCCTCGGGAATCTGGATCAAATATTTTTGGGCATGTTGTAAATCGGCAAACCAAGCCAATACAGCCTCAGGCGAGACAACTTCATCTGCCATCGGCTGTACCACGATCCATGGCGCTTCTGGTGGCGTGATCTCGCCAAAATACAAGCGCTCAACCGGCGGCGCCACACTGACAAGCGAACTGGCCTGCAGGTTAGCCGCTTCCGATGCCGCCACATAGGCACCAAACGAAAAACCGGCCAGATGAATCACACCAGAACTTTGCGTTTGCAACCAAGCCGCCACAGCGCACAGGTCTTCGCGTTCACCGCGGCCTTCATCATACTGGCCGGAGCTCTTGCCAACGCCGCGAAAGTTGAATCGCACGGTATTGAAACCATGGCTTTCATAAAGCCTTGCCAAGGTGTAAACCACCTTGTTATGCATGGTGCCACCATAGAGTGGATGGGGATGACAAATGATCGCACTCGGCCCCGTTTGACTTTGAATCTGGACAATGGCTTCAAGTTGCCCTTCCGGGCCGGGCAAAATAGATGTTTTATCGGCCATAAATTATCAACAATGCACCTGTCTCGAAAGCTGCCAGTGTGCCAAAAGCTGTGCGCTATGACCAGCCTTTCCGAGTGTTTACGAATATACGCCAACTATGCAAAAATAAAGGCAATATCATACCTTGGCGCTTGCCCTTACAGGGCCTGATTGATAGAGTACCCACCTAGTTCAGGTTCAGGTGCGCGGAAAATTTTACTGAAGCCCTTTTCAGGAGATGCCCAGTCCTATGTTCAAGAAGTTTCGCGGGTTGTTCTCAACCGACTTATCCATTGACCTTGGTACCGCCAACACGCTGATCTTTATTCCTGGTCAGGGTATTGTTCTCAACGAGCCTTCGGTCGTGGCGGTTCGTATTGACGGTAATGGGCAAAAATCCATTGCTGCCGTAGGTACCGAAGCCAAACAGATGCTCGGACGGACGCCGGGCAATATCATTGCCACACGGCCGCTCAAAGACGGCGTGATCGCCGACTTCGAAATTACCGAAAAAATGCTTCAGTACTTTATTCGTAAAGTACACAACCGCTCTTTCATTCGTCCGAGTCCACTTGTCGTGGTCTGTGTTCCGTGTGGCTCAACGCAGGTCGAACGCAAAGCCATTAAAGAATCAGCTTTCGGGGCTGGAGCACGAGATGTTCAGATCATTGAAGAACCCATGGCCGCGGCCTTAGGCGCTGGTCTGCCTGTGGGCGAAGCACGCGGTTCGATGGTGGTCGACATTGGTGGTGGCACAACCGAGGTGGCCATTATTTCACTCAACGGCGTGGTCTACGCCGAATCTGTTCGGATCGGTGGCGATCATTTCAATGATGCCATCATTGACTATGTACGCCGACATTATGGCACGGTCATCGGTGAAGCCACTGCTGAGCGGATCAAACATGAAGTCGGGACAGCGTTCCCAGGCGACAAAGTTTTGGAGATTGACGTACGAGGCCGTAACTTGGCCGAGGGCGTGCCTCGCCGCTTCACCATCAACAGTAACGAGGTCTTGGAAGCGCTTCAAGAACCCTTGGCAGGCATTGTCCGAGCGGTCAAAGGCGCACTGGAGCAGTCGCCGCCCGAACTGGCCGCAGATATTTCCGAGCAAGGTATGGTGCTCACCGGAGGTGGGGCCTTGTTGCGCGACATTGATCGTTTGCTGATGGAAGAAACTGGCTTGCCGGTCATTGTGGCAGACGATCCGCTCACCTGTGTGGCCAGAGGTGGGGGTATCGCCCTTGAAAGCATCGAAAAACATGGTGGAGATTTGTTTGCCCGCATTTAATAAGCTGGGAGAAATCAGCCATAAAACACTTATTTGCGAACCGATCTTCAATTCATGTCCGGATGTTGGTGCTGGCGATTCTTTCGCTGGCACTGGCCGTTTTTGATCGGCGACACCAGCATGAGCACTGGCTATATCAACTGACCGAAGGCATTATTGCGCCCATCCAATATGTTGTCTCCATACCCGCAGAACTTTGGCAGACTTTCGAGCAAAACACCCTAAGTCGGCATCAGCTACTGATCGAAAACGAAAAACTCAAGACAGAATTACTTTTGTTAAAAGCACAAGTCCAACGCTTACCACAGCTAGAACTCGAAAATAAGCACTTGCGCGCGCTGCTCGGTGCGGTCGAGGAGCGGCGAGAGCGCCGTAAAATTGCGGATATCCTTTCGATCCAGGCCACCGAGTTTCGCCATGAGGTCGTCATCAACCGAGGAACGAAGGATCAGGTTTATGTTGGTCAACCAGTACTAGATGCGACCGGTGTCATGGGGCAAGTCATACAGGTATCCCCAATCACTGCACGCGTGATGTTGATCACCGATGATAGAAGCTCCATCCCCGTCCAAAACGCGCGTAACGGTATCCGTGCCATCATCTCAGGCACAGGCGAGCTGACACGTCTGGTGCTGCAGCAAGTCCCGCATAGCCTTGATTTTAAGGAAGGCGACACGCTGCTGACCTCGGGACTTGGGGGGCTTTTTCCTGCTGGCTTGCCCGTCGGCAGAGTTTCTGTCGTAATCCATAATCTCTCAAATCCTTATGCTGACATTGAGGTCGTCCCCCTGGCTCGCTTGCAACGCAGCGGTCAAGTGATTCTGCTTTGGACAGATGGCAATGTGCCAGACGACTCAGGAGGCACGGCCAAATGACCCGGACCACGCCATGGTATAAAATTCAGCTGACCCTGCTGTTAGCATTTGCGCTGACACTTTTACCCGTCAGCGAGGCATTGAAACCCATTTGGCCGCAGTGGCTTGTCATTGTCATTTGTTATTGGACGCTGGCCCATCCTGATCGATTTGGGCTACGCTCAGCTTGGCTTTGGGGTTTATTGACCGATGTAGCCATGGGCACATACCTGGGTATTCATGCCCTCAGTCTGTCATTAGTGGCTTATGTATCGCTCACGTCTTATCAGCGCATTCGCATGTACACTATCTGGCAACAAAGTTTGTATGTATGGCTGATTGCTAGTCTTGATAAACTTGTTGTCATACAACTCGAAAATGCCCTTGGGCAAGTCACCTTGCCGGAATGGTATTGGTTTCCACCCATCATCACAGGGTTTCTGTGGAATCCGGCCGCTTGGCTCATTCAGAAATACCGGCAACTTGGCCAAGTGGCACACCGTCGGTACAACTAACATGCTGAAACTCAAAAAACCACTGACACTGGTTCTGGCATCAGCGTCCCCGAGACGCCAAGCACTGCTTTGTCAACTTGGCCTGACGCCGGTGGTACAGCCGGTCGACGCTGATGAAAGTTCAATCCAAGGAAAAACACCGGAAGAAGTCGCCAAGAAAATTGCACAGCACAAGTTCGCTGCCGCCAAAGAATACCACGATTTGACCAAGACGGTTCTGGTGACTGCCGATACGATCGTCTCACTCGACAACCGCGTATTTGGCAAGCCGGCCACGCCAGAACAGGCGATACAAATGCTAAAAACCCTCAGTGGGCGTCGGCATCAAGTCATTACTGCTGTGAGCGTCGGATATCGGCAATCATGCTTAACATTGGCAGAAAGCACGTTGGTTGAGTTTTCGCCTTTGACCGATGAAGTCATCCGCGAATATGTCAAAAGTGGCGAGCCGCTCGACAAAGCCGGGGCCTATGGCATCCAAGGCGCCGCTGCTTGTTTTGTCCGTCGGCTGGAAGGGTGTTATTTTAACGTGATGGGCCTACCACTTAACTTGCTGACACGGATGCTCCAATCCATGGATGTTTTGGCGATACCGCTGACCAACGAACCAATGTAAGGAACTGCCGCCCATGAACACGGACATTCAACCATCTTTTACCAACCAAGAATTGCTTATCAATTTCACGCCGCAGGAAACAAGGATTGCCGTCGTTGAAAATGGTGTGCTGCAAGAGTTGCACATCGAACGCGCGTCTCAGCGCGGCTTGGTTGGCAATATCTACTGTGGAAAAGTCAATCGAGTGCTACCGGGCATGCAGGCGGCATTCGTCGACATCGGATTGCCCAAGGCCGCCTTTCTACATGCGTCTGATTTCCATCACAACGAAAGTGCAGAGCATCATCCTGACATCACGGAATGCGTGACCGAAGGTCAGCAAGTGATCGTACAGGTGATCAAAGACCCTCTCGGCACAAAAGGGGCACGACTGACTACAGATTTGACGTTGCCATCACGCTATTTAGTGTTGATGCCCAATAACCAACATGTCGGCATCTCCCAAAGAATCGAAGACGAGTCCGAACGGGAACGATTGAGACAACTGGTCGAACCTATCGCCGAGGAACTTGGGATGGGATTTATCGTCCGCACGGCAGCAGAAGGTGTCGATGAAACATCCCTCCGTCAGGATGCCCTTTATTTACAGCGCCTATGGGAGGCCATAAAACATAAACGACTACGCGCACAACCAGGCACTCTCATATACCAAGATCTTGATCTCGCTGCCCGTGCGATCCGAGATCTGGCTCGCGAAGACATGAAAAAAATTCTAATAGATTCGCGGGAGAATTTCCAACGGCTCCACGAGTTCGTCAAACAATTGATGCCGGACGCCCTCAACAAATTGGCCTATTATTCTGGTGAGCGCCCACTCTTTGAGTTATACAATATTGAAGATGAAATACAAAAAGCATTACAGCGAAAAGTCGATCTTAAATCTGGGGGGCATATCGTCATCGATCAAACGGAAGCGATGACCACAATTGATGTGAATACGGGTGCCTTTGTTGGCCACAAAAACCTTGAAGAAACGATCTTTAAAACCAATCTGGAAGCAGCCGTCACATTAGCCCGACAGCTACGTTTACGCAACTTGGGTGGCATCATCATTATCGACTTTATCGACATGACCAATGAAGAACACAAACGCCAAGTTCTGCGAACTTTAGAAAAAGCGCTGGAAAAAGATCGGGCCAAAACCACCATTTCAGAGGTGTCCAGCCTTGGGCTAGTGCAAATGACGCGTAAACGGACGCGTGAAAGCCTTGAGCACATCCTGTGCGAACCCTGTCCTATGTGTCAGGGACGCGGCTTCATCAAAACAGCTCAGACCGTTTGTTATGAATTGTTTCGTGAGATCTTGCGTGCCAATCGCGCCTACGAATGCCAACAAGTGATGGTGCTGGCCAGTGAAAGTGTGATAGAGCGATTGCTCGACGAAGAATCAGACAGCGTGGCAGAGCTAGAGGCTTTTATCGGAAAGCCGATACGCTTCCAGGTCGAGACCATGTACTCGCAGGAACAGTTTGACGTGATTCCAGTATGAGCACCAAGGACGAAAAAGCATGACCATTCGTTCCGCCTGTCTAAAGTTTGTGGATTTGATATGGAAAATACTGGCCTGGAGCATTATTTTTTTGGCCGTACTTATCTCTTTAGCGAAATTAACCATTGGCAACCTGCAACGCTATCAACCGGAGATCGAACACTGGCTTTCCGAATATAGCGGTATCGATGTCAAAACACAGACACTCCAATTTGGCTGGCGGCGGTACGGCCCCACACTACTGATCAAAAATGCTGAAATTCAAGAGGCAGACCGCCAGTTTCATATCACTATTGGACGCGGCTTTGTGGTTTTGGATTTGTTCAGAAGCCTATGGCTTGGTCGCCCGGTTGCGCACCAAATAGAATTCCAAAATGTCCAAGCTCGCCTCAATGGTCAGCTCGCTGTCACCGGGGAAAACAAGCTATCAGGCAATCAGTTACTGAATTGGCTACTCGAACAAGGCGATATCCAAGTATACGATACCTATGTGCTTCTGACGCACCAACAAAAAAAATTCACCTTTGCCACCCGAGCGTTGCACTATCATGGCGGCCAATCTCGAAGGGCATTGAAAACGACCATCCTGCTTACCGAGCAAGGGAAGATCGACATACGTGGGCGTTTTTTCCATCGAGATACCATGACGGGTGATTTGTACCTGAGAGCGCATCAAGTGGAACTTGCCAAACTCCCCCTCGATCTTGTCTTTGCCCAGCCTCATCGGATTCGTGGACGCCTCTCAGGTCAGTTTTGGGCGAGTTGGCAAGGTAATGTCGCAAGCGGAACTGGACACCTCAGTATTGCTACGCTCAGTGCTCATGACGCCGAGCCTGTTTCTTTGGCACCATTTTGGTTTTTGTGGAAAAAAGAACATCGTGATCGCTGGCAGTTTATGACCAGTCCCGTGCAATTGCAGTGGAAAGACACACAACTCACCCCATTTACCATCAATGCCTTTGCATGGGACACACCCGATGGCGTTCATCATCGCCACATTTCCGGACTGAGTGCCCCGCTGGAACTACTCTCTGCTTGGGCCTGGCCGTGGCTTCCCGAGCCACTGAGGCAAAAGCTTAAAGATAACCCCATCCAAGGCCAATTGGCCCAATCGTCATTTCAGCTTTCAACCACGCCCAAGGGCCAGACCGATTGGCAAAGCGCCTTTCGTGTTGATGGTTTAACGGTATCGGACACATTGTTTGGCGTAGGTTTTGGCAAAGCAGCCATGACCGGCAGTCTGAGCCCGACAAACATACGTTTTCAGTTGTCCGGTCATAATATGACCATTTCCATCCCCAAACTCTTTCAAAACAAACAGGCTGCGGATCACCTACAGGCCCAAATTCATCTGACCAAGGACGAGACCGGCGCCTGGTGGCTTCAATGGCCAACACTTCAACTGGCCACGCCAATGTTCACACTGTCAAGCCGAGGTGCATTGATGCCGACACCGACCCCCTGGCTTCAGACGTCATTGTCACTGGCGTCTGTCGATCTTGGTGACGTGGCATCCCAATTACCCGCACAAGGCATGAGCCCCAAGCTCGTCAGTTACCTCACGCGAAGTATCCGAAGCGGTCATATGGACAAGATCACCGCCGTCTTTCGGGGACCATTGGCGGATTTTCCGTTTCGGCAACATGAGGGTATTTTCCATGCTCACGCCAAGCTCAAGAATGTGGTGATGAAATTCAGTCCAGACTGGCCGGAAATTCGAGAACTCAACACCGACATCGATTTTACCAGCACACAAATGCGCATTGGGCCGGCCTCGGGAAAACTGCGCAAGGTGCCGGTTGACCAACTGTTTGCACAAATTGATGATCTGACTTTGGATGATCCCATCCTCTCCATTCGCGCACTCAGCCATCATTCGCTCTCGGATGGACTGCAACTGCTGGCCCATTCGCCGATTCGTAACGTCTCAAAAAAACTCAAGCCGCTTGCACTGGACGGTTCTGCAACAACACATCTTTCGCTCACAATCCCGCTTAGCCCTCAACCCAATGCTGTCACAGGTAAGGTTTTGATTCAGGATGCCAGCATGGCAGTGCCAACATTGCAAAAAACGCATGTTCAGAATCTCTCAGGGACCATCGAGTTCGATAACAATGGCCTCACCTCGGGCCAACTCTCGGGGCTATGGCTTGATGCGCCACTGCGTCTTGAACTTGCGCAAAAATCAAATACCTTAGTGGCGAACTTCGCAACAGGTTTAACACCCAAAACCGTGGTCGCGATCACCAACAACCCCGCGTTCGCAAAAGTCTTGCACGGCCGTGCCGATGCCCAAGGCGTCCTCCAAGTCACAACACATCCTAAAAGCGACCAAATCAAAGTTCACATCACTTCAGATCTTGTCGGTTTAGGCATTGCATTACCCAAACCGTGGCAAAAAACGGCCAAAGACAAATGGCCGACGGAGATCACGACGACCATCGACGCAGATATGACGCATCTGTCCGGCCACATACACAACAGACTAGATGCTGATGTGTCGTTCACCGAACACGGTACGACAGATGGCATGATTCGGATAGGCCGTAAAACGACTGAACCAGCCAACAACTCTGGCCTGAACGTTATCATTTCGTTGAATGAGCTCCCACTCGATCAATGGCTGAGGCATGTTGTTCAATTCACTCCACAAAATGCCTCGAAACTGAAGACGGACGTCCATCTCGATGTCGATATCGACCAAGTGCACGTTGGTACGACCAACCTAGGTCAATTCAATCTCCAAGGACGTTACATTCCGAGCACGTACAACTGGCAGCTCCAACTGAATAGCTCCCTAGCCCAAGGGACACTATTCATTCCCAGCCGTCCGAACAGCACCGAGCCCCTGGACATAGTGCTAGACCAGTTGTATATCCCCGATGACCTGTTTGCGGGTCAAACGCGCAATGCGGGCAAGCAAAGCGCCATTCCGCAAATCCCGCCAGCGAAAATCACCATAAAAAAATTAATTGCTGGAAAAGTCGATTTCGGGCGATGGTCGACAGAACTGAAAAATGTTTCAGCGCACATGATACGTGGTGATGTCATAGGTCAACTGCCTGTTGGCGATGAAATCGTCGCGCGCATCTACTGGAATCCATTTGGCACCACCACATACGGCATTTGGAAAAGCCCGAAGGTTGAAAATACGCTGAAATTATTTGGCTTACCTGCCGGATTAATCGCACAACATGGACGCCTGGAGGTCTCTGCGTATTGGCCAACGCCCCCGTGGACTTTAGCTACCGACAAAGTGCAATTAACGGGCGCGCTGTCCACAAGGAGCGGTCACATTGAAGAGGTCAGTGACAGTGCAGCACGCGTGTTTTCCCTTTTTAGCCTGCAGTCTCTCCAACGCCGACTGACTCTGGATTTTAGCGATGTCTTTAACAAGGGTTTCTTTTTTGATGATATTCAGGGACAGTTTTATCTCCTCAACGGACGTTTATATTCGCCACAATTCAAAGTGAACGGCACGGCCGCAGATGTCACTATCAAAGGAAACGTCGATTTAATGGCCAAAACAATCGACCAGCGGATCACGGTGAAGCCAAAACTCACTTCAAGTTTGCCTGTACTGGCAGGTTGGGCAGTCAATCCAGCTGCGGCGGTGATGGCCTATCTTTTGAACAAACTCTTTATTCGACCAGCGCTTGATGTTGTCACCCGCATTGACTATCAAGTTTCGGGCACCCTAACATCACCCGTCATCAAGGAACTTGGCAAGGAAAAAACTCGCGTCGAAGTGGCTAAAGAGAAGGACGAATAGGCATTTCGTGGTAAGATCAATCAAGAAGTTTCTACGACGAGCCAGATAATGTTGCCATTAGCCGAACAATATTTTCTCGCGCCGAACCAGTTATCTTGGGGAGCGCTTGAAAAGTCGCTCAACGAGATGCTGGCCACAGGCGCCGACGCCGCTGATCTTTACTTCCAAAAACTGACGACCCAACACTGGTCTCTGGAAAATGGCATAGTCAAAAGTGGGCATTTTTTACGTGATCAGGGCGTTGGCTTACGTATCCAGCAAGGCGAAAAAACAGGGCTGGCCTACACTCAGGACTTGACATTACCAGCCATTCAACAAGCCAGCCAGGCCGCAAATGCCATTATCAAACATGGTCAGTCAAAGATATGTCGTATTGGAGGCGCCATGCACACTGACCCTCGTTATCCATCTGTTGACCCGATGGCAGGCGTCAAGGCAGAAGACATTGTTGGCCTGCTCGCCTACATCGATCAGGAAGCCAAGCGGCAGCATCCGGCCGTTTGTCAAGTGATGGCGTCATTCAGTGTGAAAGATGAACAAATATTGGTGCTGGCCTCCGATGGCACAGTCGCCTTCGACCATCGGCCTTTATGTCGACTTAATGTCTCCGTGGTCGCTGCCCGTGGCGAGCGGCGTGAACACGGTAGCGCGGGCGGTGGCGGCCGCCAAGCAGTGAGCGAGTTGTTCTTAACAGATGGCAGACCTTCACCGCTCGTCCAATATTACATTGAGGAAGCCGTCCGACAAGCTCTGGTCAATCTTGATGCGGTCCCGGCACCGGCAGGTGTCATGCCAGTTGTTCTCGGTCCAGGGTGGCCGGGCGTCCTGCTCCATGAGGCGGTGGGGCATGGCCTTGAAGGCGACTTTAACCGGCGCGGCAGTTCCGCCTTTACCGGTCGTATTGGTGAAATGGTCGCCTCGCCGCTGTGCACCATTGTCGATGATGCGACACTACCCAACCGTCGCGGTTCGCTGACCGTGGATGACGAAGGTACGCCGGGACAACAGACGCTGCTTATCGAGAAAGGTCGTCTTGTGGGTTATATGTTCGACAAACACAACGCGAGATTGATGGGTACCGCATCCACGGGTAATGGACGACGAGAATCCTATGCACATCTCACCATTCCGCGTATGACGAATACTTATATGCTCGCTGGCGAAGACGATCCTGAAGACATTATTCGCTCGGTCAAGAAAGGCATTTACGCCACCAATTTTGGTGGAGGTCAAGTTGACATCACTTCTGGACAATTCGTATTTTCTGCGAACGAAGCTTACTTGATAGAAGATGGGCAAATCACTGCTCCCATCAAAGGAGCTACACTGATTGGGCATGGGCCAGAAGTCTTAAAAAAAGTCAGTCGTGTGGGACACGATCTTGAATTGGATAGCGGGGTGGGCGTCTGTGGCAAAGATGGGCAATCGGTTCCCGTTGGCGTTGGCCAACCAACCATCAAAGTGGATGAATTGCTTGTTGGTGGTACCGAAGTCTGAAATACCTGCCGAGTGACGACTGAATATTGACGAATTCACTGATTTCTTGGGGATACCAAAGTTTAGTGAGAATTGACCAATGCTACTGAATCTTGCCCTGATTTTGATCGGAATTGGACTACTGGTGTACAGCGCCGATCGATTCACCGCTGGCGCCGCCGCTATCGCCACCCACCTCAACGTCCCCAAAATCGTCATTGGCTTGACCATTGTGGCCATTGGCTCATCGGCACCAGAAATGTTTGTCTCAGCCACCGCCGCCATCAATGACGCCCCGGGCATCGCCATCGGCAATGCATTGGGATCAAACATCATCAATATTGCTGTGGTGCTTGGCCTTACCACGGTACTTATGCCGCTTGCCATTGATTCCAAAATTGTCACCCGCGAACTGCCACTGCTGGTGGTTGTGACATTAGCCTGTGGTGGCTTGATGCTGGACGGTCACCTTGGCCGCCTTGAAGGCATACTCATGCTCGCCGCTCTCGCAGCTTATATTGCTTGGCTGACCATGGTGGCACTTAAACAGCGAAAAAATGACAAGCTCCTTGAAGAGCTTATCGAAGAACTGCCAAGCCAAATGCCGTTGTGGCAAGCCATACTCTGGACGCTCGTCGGCCTCGTTTTGCTCATGCTCAGTTCGGACATGCTTGTCACTGGTGCAGCGGCACTGGCACGCGCGGCGGGAATTTCTGAACTGGTCATTGGCTTAACCGTGATTGCCATTGGTACCAGCCTCCCGGAACTGGCCGCCTCCCTTGCCGCGGCGGCTAAGCGGGAACATGAAATGGTGCTTGGCAATATTATCGGCTCTAACATTTTTAACTTACTTGGGGTCATCGGTTTGTCGGCCGCGCTGTCGCCACAACATCTGGAGCCTTTAGCCCTAACACGAGATCTTCCGAGCATGGTCATCATTACCTTGCTCCTGTACGCAATGAGCCACACAACCAACCGCAAATCAGAACTTTTTCGTTGGCACGGTTATCTGCTCTTATCCATGTATGGGGCATACACCCTGTGGCTGTTTCATACATACCAGTAAATCCCGGTAGCACGTTCCGAGCCACCTGTTTTACAATAGCGTCCCATTTTATCTTCAGATACTTTAAAGGCTATTCGACCATGCGTTTTCCATCTCAATTTAAATTCATTGGTATCACGGTATCGGCGCTACTATTGCCGTTATCTGGCCTGACACATGACTGGACGTCTGCCCGCCCGGACGGCCACGCGCCTGCTGGTGTCATGGGGGATCATACGCATAAAACCGGGGATTGGATGCTCTCGTACCGGCTCATGCACATGGAAATGAACGAGCTTTATTCAGGCTCCGATAAAATATCCGCGTCCACCGCACTGTCTGACTATATGGTCTCGCCGCTGGATATGGAAATGGATATGCAAATGTTCGGCGCCATGTACGCCATCAACGACCATTTGACATTCATGGCAATGGTGCCATATCTACGAAAATCGATGACCCATGTGACTCGAAGCGGCACAAAATTCACCACGGAATCTGAAGGTTTAGGTGATGTCAGTGTCTCCGGGCTGTATGTCATAAAAAAATGGCATGGGCAACAGCTACACTTGAATCTTGGCGTCAGTTTACCCACGGGCAGCATCGATGAAAAAGACGCAACACCTGCTGATCCTAGTGCCACAAATAATCTTCCCTATCCGATGCAACTTGGGAGTGGCACAACTGATCTTCGACTTGGGATGACTTACCTTGGACAGACTGAGGAATATTCTTGGGGCGCACAAATCAACACCATTTGGCGAACCGGAGAAAATGACAATCACTATACCCTCGGGGATGAGATAATGGCCACGTACTGGGGCGCTAAGTCTCTAACCGATGCCTTGTCGGTGTCCGTCAGGCTAAATTACAAAAATTGGGATGGGATTGACGGACGGGACACAACCCTAAATGCCAACATGGTACCGACAGCGAACACCACTAATTCCGGAGGAAGCCGAACTGAAATTGGACTAGGATTTAATTTATATGCCCCCAAGTCTAGCAAGTTCTCTGGCCATCGACTGTCACTCGAATATATTGAACCGATTCAGCAAGATCTCTCAGGATTACAACTTGGGCTTACACGTCAATGGACTGTGAGCTGGCAATATGCCTGGTGACCCTTGTCATCTTCATCACTTTTTAATAAATGGCACCGGTTATAATGTCCGGTGCCGACATTCACCAAATAAACCATCACTTGCACCATTTCTGCCATCGTGTTGACCTGCCAGGAATTTTGATCCTAGTCGCCAACCGAACCACAGACCGCTATAATGCACCAAAATCTAGCAATTTCGTGAGCGTCATGTTTATCGAACTCGGCCGTGCCGTCATTCAAACTGAAGCCGAAGCTGTGGCCAATCTAGCCAGCAAAGTAGACCAGTCATTTGAGCGTGCCTGCAAATTGATGCTCAATACTGTCGGTCGTGTGGTCGTGACAGGGATGGGTAAAAGCGGACATATTGGTTCCAAAATCGCGGCAACTTTGGCAAGCACCGGGACGCCCGCATTTTTTGTTCACCCAGGAGAAGCCTCCCATGGTGACTTGGGGATGATCACACCGGATGATGTTGTGCTTGCGCTTTCTAACTCGGGCGAAACGGATGAACTCATCCAGCTGTTGCCAGTCATCAAAAGAAAAGGCATTCCGCTTATCGCCCTTACCGGCAACCCAAAATCTACGCTTGCCCAAAGTGCCACTGTCCATATCGACGTGAGTGTCCCCAAAGAAGCATGTCCACTCGGTTTGGCACCAACCGCCAGCACAACGGCCGCGTTGGCGATGGGCGATGCTCTTGCCATCGCACTGCTGGACGCTCGCGGTTTCACCGCGGATGACTTTGCGCTGTCGCACCCCGGAGGCAGCCTTGGACGCCGTCTTCTACTGCACGTGCGAGACATCATGCATAAAGGTGATGATCTTCCGAAAGTTTCTCCAGACACATCCGTTAAAGAAGCACTGCTTGAGATGACAAGCAAACGCCTTGGCATGACCACGGTTGTCGATAGCCAGAACAGGCTCTTGGGGATTTTCACCGATGGCGATTTACGGAGAACCATCGAACGCGATCTCGACCTTGGTCGCACCGAAATTCAAGAGGTGATGACGGTCGGCGGCAAAACGGTCACCGAGAACCTTTTAGCCGCAGAAGCCGCCAAGATTATGCAAGACAACAAGATTAACGCATTGGTCGTGGTGAATGACAACCACGAACCGATTGGTGCGCTTAACATGCATGATCTCATGCGCGCGGGAGTGGTGTGATCATGACTGAATCGCTCGTACCGAAACTCGCCAAGGTTCGTCTCGTGGTCACCGACGTGGATGGTGTGCTTACGGATGGTGGCGTCTATCTGGACAATGCTGACAATGAATGGAAGCGATTCAACATCAAAGACGGATTGGGCATTAAAATGCTGCTTCAGCACAATATTTCGGTGGCCATAATCACCGGCAGAACCTCGCGAATCGTGAGTCGCCGAGCAAAAGAACTTGGCATTACGCACGTTTACCAGGGGTGTACTGATAAGCGAGCTGCGTTCTTGGAATTGTTGGAAAAACATGACGTAACGCCTGAAGAAACAGCGCATGTCGGTGACGATTTGCCGGATCTTCCCCTCATGCGTATGGCAGGTATTGGCGTCGCCGTTCAGGATGCCCACCCTTTTGTCAAAGCACATGCCGACTGGATTACAGAAACCCCTGGTGGCATGGGTGCCTTCCGAGAAGTTGCGGATACCATGTTGCGCGCTCAAAATGCACTGGACTCATTCCAACAAAAATTTTTGCGATGAACCGAGCAAAATTCTGGCCTCTAGCGCTGACCATATTAAGCTCAATTGTTTTGCTCTCGCAGCTTGTGGACGACGAGCTTCCGAAAGTTGATGCACAACTGCAGCCGAGTGTTCACAACGATGCAGACTATGTCATGATGGACGCACAGATCATTCATTTCGATGTCGAGGGCGTGGCACAGAGTCGAATAGCCGCTAAACAAGCGAGTCACTATCCAGCCAAGCGAATCATGCGCTTGCGTGAACCTCGTTTTGAGCAGATCTACCCTGACAAGCAGTGGCAGCTCACAGCACCAGTCGGTGTGCTTGACGAACGACGACAAGTGTTTACCTTGACAGATGGCGTCACTTTCCGAGGACAGATTGGTGCCGATGATGTCAATGGTACCATTGAATGGCTTGAACTTGATCTCAACAAAAAACGCATTCACAGCCTCGCCACCATCCATCTATTCGCACCATCATGGGAAGTCAGAGGTGAAGGCTTGCACGTTGCGATCACGCAGCAAAAGTTGAAAATCTTGAGGAACGTCAATGCAGTTTATCAAGCGAACTAATTACGTCGTGACGCTCATCAGCGCATTGTGGCTGTCCGTCCCTCATGCGGGACCGCATGCCCAGTCGACGACACCAAAGACCATGACGATCCGGGCTGACAGCTGGGAAATCGACGGGCAGGCAGCTCAACGCCAAATGACAGGCAACATCGTCGCAAAATACGGGCCACTCTCCTTGAAGGCTGCGACGCTCACTGAAAAAACCAAAGGTGAGACCAAGATCCTTTACGCCACAGGCAACCCAATTATCGTTGAGACCTATGACGACGTGACCAAACGGCAAGTGGTCGCCGTCGCCAACAAAATTGAGTATCGTGTCCAAGACAAAAAACTTCTTTTAACGAAACGTGCGAGAATACAAATCAAAGAAAATGGCGATCAGGAAATTCTCATTACTGGCCAGTTGATTCAACTGATTCATGACGATCGGAGGATCACCCATCTTCAAGCGAGCGGCGAGCCTGTCACCTTTAAACAAGCCACTCCAAAAAATACTATCGAAGCGACGGCCGAACGATTGACCCTCGACGAGATCTCGGGGCTCATGACCATGAAAGCTGGCCATATGCAGCGGGGCGTTGACCAATTTTCTTTCCCGTTTCTGCGATACAACACGCGTACAGGTGACCTAGAGGCGTCGGCGGAAGCCAGCCACCGACCAGAACTTCATTTTTCCGGAAACCAAGAAAAAACGAATCATTGATTATGGCACTCGAAGCGAAGCATCTAGCAAAGAAATACGGCAAACGATGGGTTGTGGAAGATGTCTCCCTGCGAGTCGAACCTGGTCAGGTGGTTGGCTTGTTGGGTGCCAACGGTGCTGGCAAGACCACGAGCTTTTACATGATTGTCGGTCTTATCCCCAGAGACGGAGGCCAAATTTTACTTGATGGCCGGGATATCTCCGATATGCCACTCCATCGACGCGCCCGAATGGGTATTGGCTATCTACCGCAAGAGCCCTCTGTCTTTCGCAAACTCACCGTGGCAGAAAATATCATGGCGGTACTCGAGACCCGTGAACTTCGACTCGGTGAACGAAAAGAGCGATTGGATCAGCTGCTCGAAGAGTTTCATATTAACCACATTCGAGACAATTTAGGTATGAGTCTTTCAGGTGGTGAACGCCGTCGCGTCGAGATCGCTCGTGCGCTTGCCGCAGATCCAAAATACTTGCTGCTTGACGAACCTTTTGCTGGCGTAGATCCAATTTCTGTACAAGACATAAAACGGATTATCGCGCATCTGAAAACAAGGGGATTGGGGGTATTGATTACCGACCATAATGTTCGGGAAACATTGACCGCATGCGAGTACGCCTACATTGTACACGCGGGAAAACTCATTGCTGAAGGCTCACCAATGTCAGTGGTTGACGAAGAGGCGGTCAGACAATGTTATCTCGGCGAAGATTTTTCTATCTGAATCGCGACAAAACCCATGCCTTGGTCTATGCTAAATAGCGTAGGATGTGTGAAACTGAACAACAACGATCACCAATATCATGAAACCAGCGCTTCAGCTGCGAATTAGTCAACAGCTCACGATGACCCCACAGTTGCAGCAAGCCATTCGCTTGCTACAACTTTCGGCGCTGGATCTTGCTCAGGAGATTCAGTCGCACTTGGAAGCGAACCCACTACTGGAGTTAGAGGAGTCACCCGAGGACAATCCGGAAACAACATTATCAGACAATCAACTCGGCGAGTCTCAGCAAGCCTCTGAACCGGAGGAGGTGATTGAATTTACGCCCGATAGCTGGTCTGCCGATTTGTCTGCCACCGCTGGTCGAGCCAGAGACGCAGATAGCGATGCCGAGTATTTTGGTAGTGCTGAGGAAACGCTGCATGATCACCTCCGATGGCAGGCCAATCTCACCCCGTTTTCAGCCATTGACGCATTAATTGCCGAGGCACTGATCGACGCCATTGACGACGATGGTTACCTCACGGTCACCACAGAAGAGATCGCGCAAATGATCAGCTCGCCCGATCGAACCGTCGAAGTGGATGAGGTGGAGGCCGTGCTCCATCGCATTCAGCGCTTTGACCCAGTTGGTGTTGGCGCCCGAACGCTCACCGAATGTCTGACCGTACAACTATCAGAACTCGGCACCGAAAAACAGGAGGTCAACGACGCCTTATTTTTGGCGCAAACCTATCTTGACGAGCTCGGGCGTCGAAGCTGGCAAAACATCCTCAAGAAAACAGGCTGGGATGAAGCGCGATTGCGACGGGCGCTTAAGTTGATTCAGTCGATGAATCCCAAGCCAGGCGCCACCATTGCGCCAAGTCGCGCTGACTATGTGATCCCCGATGTTTACGTCAGCAAAATCAACGGAAAATGGACAGCGCACCTTAATCCACAAGCCAGTCCGCGTTTAACCATTAACGATAATTATGTGGCACTGGCCAAACAATCCACCACAAAAGAGGACAGTCAATTTTTCAAGAATCATTTACAGGAAGCAAAATGGCTCATCAAAAGCTTGCAAAGCCGAAATGACACTCTGCTTAGAGTGGCGCAAGAAATTGTCGAACGCCAACAAGGCTTTTTCGAATATGGCGAAGAGGCGATGCGTCCGATGATCCTCGCTGACATCGCGCAAGCGGTTGACTTACATGAATCGACTGTTTCACGCGTCACCACCCAGAAATATCTGGCCTGTCCACGTGGGCTGTTTGAGTTGAAATACTTCTTTTCATCGCATGTGGCCACCAGCTCCGGCGGCGAATGCAGCTCCACCGCCATTAAGGCCCTGATTAAAAAACTGATTGACGCTGAAGATCCCAGAAAACCGCTCAGTGACAGCAAAATCGCGAATTTATTGAAAGAGCAAGGCATTATGGTGGCACGTCGAACCGTGGCCAAATATCGAGAAGCACTGAACATTCCGTCATCCACGGAACGAAAGGTCATGACTTGAGTCAAAATAACCACCGATGGGCTTGAAGACCGCAAATCTGACCTTAACAATTTAACTAGGCACAACCATCAACAGAAGGACAACACTATGGAACTGAAAATCACTGGTCATCATCTCGAAATCACCGATGCGTTGAACCAATATGTGCGTGAGAAATTCAAAAAACTTGAACGCCACTTTGAATTTATCACCAGTGTTCATGTCATTCTTTCAGTGGAAAAGATAAATCAAAAAGCCGAAGCCATCGTACACATCAAAGGTGGTGAAGTTTTTGCCGACTCTGTATCAGAAGACATGTACGCAGCGATTGACTTGCTCATTGATAAGCTTGATCGACAACTCATGAAGCACAAAGGTAAAATCACCGCGCATTGAAGCCACGTAAGCAAGTGCCCCCCAAAGAGGCGCGTTGACGCGCCTCTTTTGTGCTATGATAGCGGCAGCGAGTGACCTACCTGCGAACACACACGTATGACCGAATCACTTGAAGTCGGGCAATCGACTGGAACTTGTTCTGCGCTTCGAATTGCAAAAGTTTCTCTGGATAACAAAAAAAAGGTATTTGAAACTCTTGCCGGACAACTGGCTGATGCGGTCAAGCGAAGTACGGGTATTTCTATCAATGAAATCCTGCTCAAACTGCTTGAACGTGAGCGGCTTGGGTCAACGGTCATCGGCAATGGCCTCGCGATACCTCACGCACGAACAGATAAGCTTTCGCAAGCCAAAGGCGCTTTATTGATATTAAATGAACCAGTCGAGTTTGACGGCGCGAAGCACGGACCTGTTTCTGTCGTATTTGGTCTTATCATCCCGGAAGCACAATGTGAAGCGCATATTGACCACCTCCGGGAAATCGCATCACTTGCACAAAACGAAACAACAATGCATATTCTATCTCACACAAACGACACGGAAGTGCTGAGCGAATGGCTCAAAAAGAAACACCCACAGTTAGCAAACCTGCTGCAATGAAGGTCGTGCTTATCAGCGGCCGCTCCGGCTCCGGAAAATCAGTGGCCCTAAAATCAGCCGAAGATCTCGGCTATTATTGTGTCGACAACCTGCCTGTCGATCTTCTAGAAGTCCTTTTGGCAAAGCTTGAGCAGCAACATCCAATGATTGCCATTGGAATTGACGTTCGCAGTGGTTTCTCGTCACTGGACGAAATTGTCGCGCTTAGGGAAAGTCTGCAAGCCAAAGGTTGGCAGGTACAATTGATTTACCTTGATGCCGACAATGCCACGCTCCTGAAAAGATTTAGTGAAACAAGACGCCGCCATCCCTTGACACATTCGGGCATATCGCTCAATGAAGCCATCGACAAGGAACGCGTCTTACTTGAGCCACTGGCATTAGCCGCCGATTTGGTGATAGACACCTCACGACTAAGCAGCAAAGACCTGCGGCGACGCATTCATGATCGCCTAGCCAATTCTGCCGAATCAGGTCTCGATTTGTTATTCGAATCGTTTGGTTTTAAAAATGGCATACCGGCAGATGCCAATTACGTGTTTGATGCTCGCTGCCTACCGAACCCGTATTGGGTGGAGTCGCTGCGTGATTTGACCGGGCTAGATGCTCCGGTGCAGCAATTTTTTGCACAAGAACCGAGCGTTGCTGAATTTATTTGGCAAGTCAAAATTTTTCTTCACACCTGGTTGCCGCGATTCGA
>RFGJ01000419.1 GCA_003696665.1 Gammaproteobacteria bacterium
GCTCCTGATAAGAAAATCCGATGTGCCTGAAGAGAGATATTGGTTCCTGCTGGATGACAGGAAGGGATGGGTTGAACTGCGGAAGATATTGCCCGATGCCCCAAAAGAGATTGTTTCCGCATATGCATTTTTGAACCGAAGAGGAGTAGCGATTCAAGAATACCGGGATAGTAACAAGGATGGGAAGTTCTTCCAGTGGTTGTATTACCAGAAAGTTGGCGATGGCTGGCAGCCGCTAAAGCGCGGGTTGTCTGGAATTTCAGGGGATATCGGTGCGGTCATCGATATTGGAAAAAGAACCGTTGCTTTGGAAGGCGAGGGAAGATGGCACTATTTTTCAGTAACAGGTAACGGTGCATGGTTCAATATCAACGATTCATTGCCTGGTCTGCCTGAGCATCTGGATTCGGTTCATGTCAGCAGGGATGGCCGGGTTCTGATTGCCAAAGAAGCATGGGACAGCAACAAGAACGGAGTGAGTTGGGAAGGGATTGTAGCAGTACGCAAGCGACTGTCTGATCCTTTCACGATGATTGGCAAGGTGCTTACTGATTCTGAGAAGTTGGCAATCGTCGATGCCAAGAGTCTGTGGAATGGGAGCGGAGTTGCGATAGAAATCGCCAAGGAGGGGGAGAAAGTTCAAACTGGTTCAAGGTTTGTCGAACATTCCAGATGGAAGTTTTACCTCTGGCGCCAAGGTAAGCTTGGCCCTGCACAAGGCTTGCCAAAAGCTGCCCGCTTCCGAGCCAATGGTGATGGCACAAAAATCGCACTTCTTGATATGCGGGGACACTGGAGGCTGTTTGGTCGGAAATCGGGAGGTAATGTTTTTCACGAGTTGGCTTTGCCCGGCAAGCAACACATTCAAAACGTCGTATTTGATAAAATAACCGATTATTTGGGAGTGAAACAAAGCGACCTTTTTCTGGATGGCAAGGAAAGCTGGCAATGGTGGGATCTCGGCGCAGAAGGCGTGGTTGGGCCCTCCTTGGGCAACACCGGCAAGCCCTTCTGGTGGCCTTTTGCTGGAGTAGAAAAACAGGGCGGGCGTACACAATTTGAAACAAGATTGCACAGTGTGGATGGCATGGTTGGTGAAGATGTTCCAACTCCGGAGGTGTGGATTCATGCCGATTCCAAGTTGGGGGACAAGGGAAATCTGATTTATGCCCCTGGAATTCTCAATCGTTTCCTGCATCTCGGTTCGATTGCTTCTGGCGTCAAGATCGAGGCGCTAGGCATAGGGCCGGAAGGCCATGTGATTCTCTACAGATATGGTGACCGGCGTTTTGCCACGGCGTTTTCAAATGGTCATACACATATTGAAGCACGGCCATTGTATATTCCCAAGCAAGGGGGGGGATACCGTAAACAATCTGTCACTCTTCTGGTCAACAAAAGCAGGAATGGATTATTGCGCCTTGTGCGAATGGATCAGCCGGATCATTGGCTCTGGGGATATGGCGCAAAGGATGGGATGATCTATTTTGACGAAGCGGGACATTTTTACAGCGATTCGGAAACTCTGAGTCAGAAAGTTGCTTTTCGAAAGGATAATGAACTTTTTTCTATCACGCAGTTTGGGAGCTTGCTGTTCAGGCCGGATGTCCTGGAGCAGCGTCTTGGAGTTCCGAAAGGCTCGATGTTTGAGCTGACACACCGTGACAAAGAGCGGATGCAGAGAGCGGTTTCCTTGGCTCATCAAGGATTGAGTCTGAAAAATTCGACCCCCCCACGCTTGACAATATCTGATGTGCCCGAGGAAACGGATAAGCCGTATATTGAAATTGGATTGAAGGCCGAGGGGAATGGTGTCGGTGAAGGAAGTATTGTTGCCGATATTCTTGGGGCGGGACATGTTCGGGGCGAGGCAGTTCAAGGAATTGAAGGAAGGAAGCAGAAAAGTGTGAGGCTTATCAAAAAAATTCCTCTCGTGCGTGGATTAAACAGGATCAAATTGTCTGTTGTTGATGCTGATGGCCTTGAAGCTTGGAAATACGTTAACGTGGATTATCGTCCAAAGGGTAATCACAAGCCAAGACTATGGGCGGCTGTAATTGCAACAAAAGATTATATGAGCCCCGATTTTGCGCAGCTACCGCTGACTCAGAATGATGCGAAAGTTATTCGCTCATTGCTAAAGCGGCAACAAAGCAAAATGTTTGATCAAGTCGTGGTGAAAAGTTGGTGCCAGAGTGAACAATGTGATTCTCAGCCTGTGAAAAGGCTGATTGCCAAGGAGTTGCCCTTATTTCTGAGCCAGGCGAAGAACGGAGATCGGATAGAAATCTTTGTAAGTGGACATGGGGTTAAGCTTGATGATGAGTTTTACATTGTCCCGTCCGATGGAAAGATTGAAGATAAGCAAAGCCTTATTTCATGGAGTGAGGTGCAGTCGTGGCTCCAGTCCTCTCCTCTTGGGAAAAAGCTTGTATTTCTCGATACATGTCAATCTGGGTCTGTATTTGGATCGAAAAGAAACAAACGACGGTTATTTCAGGAAGCAGTTGAAGACGGTGGTGTGTATGTTCTTGCTGCGACAGCAGAGAACGCGTCAGCTTACGAACTCAATGATGTGGGTGATGGACTGTTTACCTATGCGGTCAAAGAAGGCATGAACGGCATGGCTGACAGCAACTCCGATGGATGGATATCTTTTCAAGACCTCTCTTTTTTCTTGGCACGAAGGGTTCGTGAGTTATCCAAGGCTTTCGATGTTCCCATGGAACCAGAAGTGCCAATTGTTAATGAGGAGATGGATTTTATTGTTACAGGCGCTGAACGAAAGTTACGTTTATATCTTAATGTGGGTGACGAAGCATCCTTTGACATGTCGGCAACGCCAGGTCGGGTAAGATTCTGGAAAAAGCAACTCGAATCGATAGGGGTTCTCGTTGTTGATGCCAAGAAAGATGCTGCAGCGGTTCTTACGATCGTTGAGAACAATGGAGTACCATTACGAGCTCAGTTTGCCGACAGTGGAAGTAGAAAAATATTAGCCCAATGGCGAATCCAGAATGGCAATTTGGATCAAATTCTGAAAGATCTGAAAGAGAAGGTGGGTGACTTGACGCGTTCAAAGTTCATCTGAGAACCAGGATGATGCTTTATTTGGAAGAGAAGTTGAATCTTATGGCAGGCGCGGTGCTTCTTGCCATCGCGTGCCTTGGCGGCGGTTCGGCTGTGGCCGCCGGGCAACTGATCGCAATCGATGCTCCGCCTGGTATGAAGGGCGTGGCGGGCTGCCAGATCGAGCCTCCGATTCATGTGGGGGTGGTGCGGGATCGAGC
>RFGJ01000420.1 GCA_003696665.1 Gammaproteobacteria bacterium
GCCACACTTGTTGTGTGAACTGCGTCACAAAATGTAGATGCCTATTCGCTTGTTGCCGACTGGTACTGCTACCCGTACATTAAAAATCGTCGGCGCTATGTCGCTCAGGCAACTGTGTTTCCGGTGCGCCCCACGTGCGGTTGACGCGCCGTCCTCGCTGTACCGCCGGACGTTCGGCGATTTCCTGGCTCCAGCGCATCAGGTTTTGATATTCGGTCACATTCAAAAATTCAGCCGCCTGATACAAATCGCCCAGCATCAATTGACCATACCAAGGCCAAATCGCCATATCGGCAATGGTGTAATCGTTACCGCAGATGTATTGTTTGTCCGCTAAATGCTTGTCAAGAACATCCAACTGCCGCTTGGTTTCCATCGTAAAACGATCTATGGCGTATTTGATTTTCTCGGGTGCATAGCAATAAAAGTGACCAAAGCCGCCGCCCACATAGGGGGCACTGCCCACTTGCCAGAACAACCATGACAAGCATGCCGCACGCTGTTGACCCTGGCGCGGTATAAACTTGTCAAACTTTTCCGCCAAATAAAGCAAAATCGCCCCGGATTCAAAGACCGGTATCGGCACCTCACCGCTGCAATCGACAAGGGCCGGAATCTTGGAATTTGGATTGATGTCGACAAAGCCCGACGAAAATTGATCCCCCTCACGAATGTCAATGTACCAAGCATCGTATTCGGCCCCATCGATGCCCAGCGCCAGCAACTCCTCAAGTAAAATGGTCACTTTCACACCATTGGGCGTGGCCATGGAATATAGCTGAAGTGGGTGCTTGCCAACTGGCAGTTCCTTCTCGAATCGTGCGCCGGCGAACGGGCGGTTGATGGCAGCAAATTCACCACCGTTTTCTTCTTCCCACGTCCAGACGCGGGGTGGCTGATAGCGCTCTGTCATCACGATCCTCCCAAGGTGCGTTTTCGTGTGCTATTCAGATTAAACGCATCTGCTTACATTTTCACATCCGGCCAGGCCAAGCTGTCGTGCAACCATTCGCGTGGGAAATTATTCTTGATGCGCCGATCGGTTGCACGTACCAGACCAACAGGCCATTGTTCGTAGCAAATGAGCCAATCCCCCGAGGCTAACTTTTCTGGCCAGTCCAGATTATGTCCAAGGAACAACTGTCGAAGTTGGGACTCACTGACCTGCAAACGTTGTTTTTGGAAGTACTGTCCAAAAGTGGCCGCAAATTCATGGTGCCATCGCCACTGCACACGCCTGCCCTTGTCGATGCGCGTGGCCACCTGCACCCCAATCCGATCTGGCCGCAACTGGGTCGTCAGTGCGGTTGCCCCCAGCGGACGCCACCAGATTTCTGTCTGCCTGCCCTGGCTGCGCTGCCAGAAACGTCCCTCAGGCATGGCCTGGGGGGCAAACCAGTCATCCAAGGCCTGCATCAGCTGAGCGTGATCCGTGTCACTCAAGGGCACAAAACGACCGTGGCCAGACACATCGCCACGATGGCCAATATTATTAGCATCGCCAAGCTTTCGAAATGCGGCAACAAAAAAGCCCTCGCTGTCCCACAAGTGTGGCCACACACGCAGACTCCCGAAAGCTGACGCCGCCTTTTCCGCCCCCGGAAAACTGTCAGTCAACGGTACATACTCCACTTGTTCACCGTACCTTTCGAGCAAGTGAGCACACACTTCTTCATTTTCCTCGGCGGACAATGTGCAGGTGGAATACACTAAAATGCCGCCTGGACGCAGCGTCGCAAAAGCGCTGTCAATCAGTTGTTTCTGTAGGTGGGCCAAAGTCCGAACATTGTCAAGCGACCAACGACGCAAGGCCGTTGGATCTTTGCGGACGGTGCCTTCTCCACTGCATGGGGCATCCAGCAAGACGGCATCAAAACAATTGGACAGACGCTCACCAAAAATCCGGCCATCGTAGTGGGTCAGCGCCACATTCGCAATGCCGCTGCGGATGATGTTGGCATATAGGCTTTTCAACCGGGATCCGGATAATTCATTGGCCACTATCAGGCTATCGTGGCCTAGATTTTGCGCCAACTGGGTGGTTTTTGAGCCAGGGGCCGCCGCCATATCGAGCCACCACCCCTTTGGCTCAGGCAAATGCTGGCACAGCATTTCTGGCGGCAACATGGAACTTGCTTCCTGGACATAAAACAGCCCGATCAGGTGTTCCAGCGTTTTGCCAATTGGCAAGGCTTTCTCCATCTCGACGGGGCGCGACACCCAAAAGCCAGATGCACACCAGGGAACGGGGGTGAATGTCCAGCCTTGTTTTTCCATCCGCGATACAAAATCATCCACCGAAATCTTGCGCGTATTCACGCGAATGGCGCGTCGCAAAGGACGCTCACAAGCGGCGATGAATGCCGTCTCTTGCGGCTCTGGCAAGAGACGGCGGATGTGCTGCAAATAACTGTCGGGGACCGTGGGTTCAGGCATCGGCAAGTGACAGCAAAGTAGTATTGCCGCCGATGGCAGCGGTATTGTTGGAAATGGTACGTTCGGTACAGAAGCGGTGTAGGTAGAATGGCCCCCCCGCTTTGGGGCCAGTGCCCGAAAGCCCCATACCACCAAACGGTTGCACGCCCACCACCGCACCGATCATATCGCGGTTTATGTAAATATTGCCCACTCTCGCTCGATGAGCGATGTAATCCGCCAACCCCTCGTTTCGGCTATGAATGCCAAGGGTCAGGCCATAACCATAGGCGTTAATTTCGTCGATGATTTTGTCCAAATCACGCGCGCGATAGCGGACGACATGCAGAATTGGGCCGAAATTCTCCTGCTTAAGATCGTGAATGCTGTCGATTTCAAACGCCACCGGCGACAGGAAACTGCCTTGCGATTCGATTTTCGACGGCGGGGCCTCGGCCAGCAGTTTTTTGGTGGCCCGCATTTCCTCAATGTGGGTAAGCAAGTCCTCGCGCGCAGCGTGATCGATGACGGGACCTGCGTCTGTTTGCGGCAAGCTTGGGTCGCCAACTTCCCACTCGGCCATGGCGCCCTTGAGCAACTCAATAATGCGCGGTGCGATTTCTTCTTGCAGATAGAGCACACGCAGCGCCGAACAGCGCTGGCCAGCGCTGGCGAAGGCCGAACGCATCACATCTGCCACTACTTGCTCGGGCAACGCGGAAGAGTCAACAATCATCGCATTTTGGCCGCCTGTCTCGGCAATGAGTGGGGCAATCGGGGTGTTGGCGCGGCTTGCCAGTGTGTTTTGGATCTGCATCGCAGTCGCCGTCGAACCAGTAAACGCAACGCCTGCCACACGCGGGTCGGAGAGCACCACACGCCCCACCTGAGCACCTCGTGCCGGGATATACTGAAGCACGGAGGTCGGCACGCCAGCCTTATGCAAGAGTTCAACCGCTCGCATGCCTATCATGGTGGTCTGCGCCGCCGGTTTGGCAAGCACCGCATTACCGGTCACCAGTGCAGCCGATACCTGACCAGTAAAGATGGCCAGTGGAAAGTTCCATGGACTAATGCACACAAACACACCACGCCCTTCAAGCTCAAGCGTGTTGCGCTCACCGGTCGGTCCGGGCAAGGTGATCACCTGAAAATCATGCTCGGCCTGTTGAGCGTAATAGCGAAGGAAATCGACCGCTTCACGCACCTCGGCAATGCCATCTTCCAAGGTTTTGCCACCTTCGCGACAGCATAACGCAATCAACTCCATGCGATTGGCTTCAAACAGATCCGCCGCATCGCGCAGAATTTTGGCTCGTTCCGCAGCTGGACGCCGATTCCATTCCGACCAATGTTGGTGCGCCACTTCAAGGGCCTTTTGCAAATCCGTCTCGCTGGCATCGACGGTGGTTCCCACCACATGGGCATTGTCATAGGGGCAAACGCGTGTGGTGGCGTCACCTTCGATCTTTCGACCGTCAATGATGGGCCGTGCGTCCCAGGTATGATCGAGAAACTCACCCAGACCCTGCAGGAAAGGTTCCCGATCCACAGCCACCTTCAAATTCGTACCACGTGAATTCTTGCGCGTTGGGCCGTACAGCGCCTCAGGCAATGGAATTTTGTCATTGGCATAGGTCGAGAATTTCTTCAACGTATCGACAGGATGCTCGGCCAACTTTTCCGCGGGCACTGCATCATCCACCAGTTGATGCACAAAAGATGAATTCGCGCCATTTTCCAAAAGACGACGAACCAAGTAAGGCAATAACTCATTGTATTGCCCGACCGGCGCATACACTCGGCAATTCACCGGTGTGCCCTGCGCCTTTTGCTCCGCCAACACTAAGTCGTACAGCGCTTCGCCCATGCCATGCAACCGCTGGAACTCGAAATCACGATGGTCCTTGGCCATTTCGAGAATACTGGCAATGGTGTGAGCATTATGCGTGGCAAATTGTGGGTAGATGCGATCCATCACACTGAACAGATAGCGCGCACACGCGAGATAAGAAACATCGGTGCCCGCCTTGCGAGTAAACAGCGGATAACCCGCCAGTCCGCGCTGCTGCGACCATTTGATCTCGGAATCCCAATAGGCGCCCTTGACCAATCGAACTGGCATGCGAATGCCAAGATCTTGAGCAAGCGCCGCTGCCCAACCCAACACCGGCAACGCACGTTTCGAATAGGCCTGGACAACCAAGCCAAGGCCGTCCCACCCTGCCAACGACTCACTGCGATAGACTTTCTCAAACAACTCCAATGAAATCTCAAGGCGATCGGCTTCTTCGGCATCAATGCTCATCGCCACATTGTGACGACGTGCCAATTCGGCCAGCCCCAGCAAGCGCTCATACATTTCGGTCAGCACGCGCTCGCGCTTGACCGCATCGTAACGCGGATGTAGCGCCGAGAGCTTGACCGAAATGCTCGGTGCGGGCACGCCATCAGGCGCTTTAACTGTCGCAAGTGTCTTGATGGCATTGGCATAGGCTTCGGTATAACGCTCGGCGTCTTCTGCAGTAAATGCCGCCTCACCCAACATATCAAACGAATGCGTGTAACCGCGTTTGTGGTCCTCGGCCGCACGTTTCCAGGCTTCGTCAATGGTGCGTCCCAAGACAAACTGACGCCCCATAAATTTCATCACTTGGTTCAACGCCGCACGCACCACCGGCTCACCGACACGATTGATCGCTTTGGCAAGGATATTGGTGGACTGTGCCTTAAATTCAGAATCCAATTCCACCAATTTTCCGGTCAGCACGAGCCCCCAAGCCGAGGCATTGACCAGCCACGAATCACTTTTGCCCACATAAGCCGCCCAATCGGCACCAGACAGTTTGTCCTTAATCAAACGATTGGCCGATTCGGCATCTGCTATCCGCAAAAGCGCCTCAGCAAGACACATCAATACCACGCCTTCCTTGGTATCAAGACTGTACTGACTGAGAAACGCTTCAATCGTTTCACGGCGACGCTCGCCTTGCCGCACCTGCTGAATGTATTTGAGCGCCCTGTTGCGAATGTTGGCATGACTTGCTGCATCTGGCGCAGCCAGCGCGATCAGCTCTTCAAGATACGCATTTTCATCGACCTGATAGTTTGCCTGCACCCATTTCATCCACTCGTCAGTGGTGTTCGCTGGTGCCTGTGTCAAAATCTTCGATGCTTTCAACATAAGGTGTGCCTCGTTATGACTTGATGGCTATGCGGAGATAATCACTATCGCGCCATTATAGTGTTTGCAGCGTGCTTGCCTAGTCCGAACAGTGACGGAGCGGGTCGCCGCCAAAAGGAAATTGATCCGGATCAGGCCCA
>RFGJ01000421.1 GCA_003696665.1 Gammaproteobacteria bacterium
ACCCACGTAGAGCTTACAGCGTCCCACTGATACCACACAGGCGGGGTGCCATCCAAAAGAACCATCTGGCCATCGTGAGTGCCGCTTGCCGGAAGCGTCGTGACAGTTATATCCTTCAACAGGAGCATGTTATTTCGAATTTTTGTGCCATCGGGAAGTTTTACATTCCCGATGCCGCTCCCGTCGTCAACGGTCCCGCCTACCGTTGCTCCACTCTCAGCCGCCCATTTCCTTGTCGGCGTCTCTGCTATTTGGTCAGCTGTTCGATTGAGGACGCCAGATTTTGCGAGATCGATTTCATTGTTTGTGAGAGCTGTTAGCTTCGTTTTTCCGTAAATCGTATCGTCGGGGAGATCTCCGATAACGTTTGGCCCCCGCTTAATCCAGGTGGAAGTCGCTGCGTCCCACTGATACCAGACAGGAGGATTTCCGTCGAGCAGGACGAGCTGGCCGTCATGAGTCCCTGAAGGAGGAAGAGTTGTAACCGTAACCTCCTTCAGAAGGAGCATGTTGTTTCGGACTTTCTCCCCTCCCGGAAGTGTGATGTTTCCTGTCCCGCTCCCGTCATCTACTGTTCCGCCTACAGTCGCACCGCTTTCTCCGGCCCATTTCCTCGTAGGAGTTTCTGCAATGTTATCAGCATTGGTGTCAGAGAGAACAGTAATCGACTTCCCAGCTGTCTTCTCAGCGCCTGGCTCAGCGGGGGCATTCTGCGTCTTCAGGACGTCGATCTGCGTCTCTCTGATCATCGGAACCATTCGAAACGCATCGACGAACCAAGCTCCCGTGGTCCCTGTATTATCTCGAACAGTTATCCTGGCGCGCGCGATGTTGAGGCCTGTCGGAACGTCGACAAGGATCTCCAGGGGCTGTTCGCCGGAAATATTGGTCTGGGCAACAGCCTCGTTCGAGAAGCTTACATGCGCGCCTGCAGATGTTTCATATTCTAACGAAAACCTAAGTCCCTGATCTGGAAGTGCGCTTTCGTCCCTAATTGCGATGCACTTGACTATGTAACGATCCCCCTCACTTACGGCATATGGCTGGGAGCGAAGGCCAACATCGCCAGGCGTAACGCGCGCAAGCCATGAACCTACAGGGGCAAGGGTTGGATCCTGAACAAGCGATGCATTGTCGTACTGGTCCCAGCCCTCAAAAGTCCCAGTTTCAAAACTGCCATTAAGAACAACGTCATCGCCCATTCGCCAGCGCGTGACATCCGCATTGTTCTCTGGCTTCTCTGGACCTGTTACGTCATTCTTGAAATCGACTGTATCTTTATCTCCAATAGCCCCTGTTCCGAGTTTATTCCACACATTGCCGTCATAGAAGAAGAGCCCTCCGCCTCGCCCCGGAATGGGCTCCCAGTTCGTTCCGTCGGCAAGAATGATAAGCCCCTCAGGACGTTTGGGCGGCGGAACAGATATAGGCTGCATCTGAATATGATCGACAAGGTCGAATTTATCCTCTATCTTGTCGATCTTACGCTCAATTTTCTTAGTTTTCTTGTCGATCTTGTGATCGATTTTATCTAGTTTTTTGTCAAGCTTCTTCTCTATTTTCTGTGCTTTATGCTCTTTCCCTTTCGCAAGAGCTTTCGCAGCCTTCCGCTCAAGCTTTTCCTTCTTCTTTTCTTTCTTGCGCTCGAGCTTCGATGTCTTCTTTTCCAGCTTCCTTTCCTTTTTCGCCCGCTTCTTTTCTCCTTTCGCGCGCTTCTTTTCTTTCTTTGAAGAGTGGGAAGATGACTGCGAAAAAGATGAGGAAGAGGAGAAAGAGGAGGAAGAGCGGAAAGACGAGAACGGGGTGACCTCTACTTCGAATTCTCTGCCGAACTTGGGACTGAAGAGCCGAGGCATATGTCACTCCATTCAGCGGCATTCCATTTCAAATCTACAGCATGCTCAGGACATCAAACTCGACCTCGAAGCCATAGAGCTTCCAGTCGGCCTGCCCAGAGATCCTTATGGAAATTATACGCCCAACAGCAGAGAAGTCAACATATGCATCAGTAGCTGGATTGAATGTCTTTGGCACCCAGCTGACTGTGTCTGTCAGTTTCATCTGCGTTCCAATCTCGATCGTAACGGATGACGAGGTTGAAATACGAGGATAGATCCGCTTAATGAGCTTTACTGTATCGAGTTCGCCTGTGACGGGAAATGCGAGCCTCTCGACGGAAGCTGTAACCGGAACGGAGTCGAAAGCGGTTCCTTGGTCAGCCTGGTAAAACTTGGCTGCGCAGAGGATGAGATCTCGCTCTGTTATCTTAGAGCCTGCAGGCCCGATTGCTGCATATGTTGCTGAAGGGAGGTCTCGGACTCCGTAAGTGTTCTCAATTCTGTTCCAGACAAGCGCTGTATCAGGGAACTGTGATCCGTTCTGGGGGAAGCAAAACCAAACTTCTCCTGTTTTAGCGTCTTGCCTGATGAATGACCTGTTGTAATATGTGGCATCGATGTTTGCTTGAAGCCAACGCCGCGAGTGGTTTGCGATCAGGGATTGAACACTCGCTCCATCGTGAATGATCAGGTCATCTTGCGTTGCTACAACATGGGCATCGCGCAGCGGCTCTACACAATGCGTCGTAAGAGCACCGATCGTTGTGTAGAGCTGATCGAAGCTGAAAATGAACGGAGAATTGATGCGCTGCATTGTCCATGTAGATGTCTCTTTGTAGACAATCATAAGCTCATCGAGAGGCTGCGCTTCGACGATCTGGCCTCCGAGAACGTCGGATAAGTCGACTTCACCAGCATCTACTGTCGGATCGGCAACATCCCAAGAGGTTGGGAGTGTCCCAGGATCAGCTGTATGGCTCCACAAGACGCGATGGGGATAGCGAATTGAGGAGATATTTAGGTTGAATGCTATTAGGTGTCCTTTGAAGGGCCTGATGAGTTTTGGAATTGTATTCGCGGGGAAGTTTGGAAGATCAACGAGCGGGGAGCCAAAATCAGTCCAGGCCTGTGGGACGTCAACGCCGTTAGCGATGACTGGAATTCCGCCTAAAATGCCCCCATTCCAAAGATCATCAAGCGTTGTGCTGTAGGGAGAGGAAAGCCCGCTGACGTCGCTGTGAAGCCCGTCGTATTTGTAAAGCTTTGTCTGTGAAGCCCAAAGCCATCTATGCGTTGTTCCAGATGGAACGCTCATTGCCCAGATTGGAGCTTCTGGGGGTGTTCCAAAAACTGGGACGTGGCCACTGAAGGCTTCTACAGCTCCGTTTCGAAACCGAACATTTTGCCCGTCAGTCCAAACGTTCGCAGGAAGATTGTAGGGAGGGTGATCCCTTACAATCCCCTGCGACGCTAAGTCTGAAAATGTCTCGAGCATTCAATGGCTCCGCTCACACAGGAAGATCTGGATGCACCTTCTTCTTGTGGAGAGCACTCCAGATAATACCAATAAGCGTGACGATGGCGCCTACTGCGGACTCCATATCCGACTGCCCAAGCGTTCCGTTTGCAACAAGGAAGCCCCCGCCGAACGTCAGAATGTGCCGAACGAAACCGAGGACTGTTTCGAGCCGCCGTTCCGTAACCTTAGCCATCTTGAGCTCCTTTCGCTTACTTGCTTTAGCTCTGCTAGCTTTGCTAGTCCTCTCCGCCAATTGTAAG
>RFGJ01000422.1 GCA_003696665.1 Gammaproteobacteria bacterium
CGCCGCGAGGACCGTAGCCTGGCTGGACGGGCGGGACTACGCCACGGCGGCCGACGTGCAGGCATGCTGGAAGCCGTGCCTTGGCCATCGCGTCGCCGTGGACGGCGATGCCGAAGCGGCGCTGATGTCGTTGCTCGAAAGCGTGCCGGTGCCGGCGTGACCTGTGTACCTTGCCCAGTCAGGGCAGATGTGGCCTGAAGTCCAATCTAAGCCACAGGCCCGCCGTTGGCGGTATCGTCAGTTTGAGCGCCTTGTTCGGGCTCTTCTTTTGGTAAGAATGATTTCCACCGCTGCTTAACGTAGTCAAAGAAGCCGTCGACTGGTCGAGCGCCGCAAATTCGTGCCAGTTCATGACCAGCACGTGTTAACACAACCGTGCCAATATCGAGTTCATTGTCTTCATCTTTCGGAAGCGTAAGAGTTAAGGGCTGCCCGTAGTAGAAAACCTGCGTTACTTTAGGAAGACCTAGGCGTTTGAACCCTGAAGTCCTGAACTGAATCAACCCAAGTGACTCCAGATGACTTAGGGAATCGAAGTGTATGCCGTGTCGATTATAAATCTCGTCCCGATAGTCATAGATGAGAGGGACGATGTAACCGATCTTCCAGCCAAAGCCGCACAGGTTTATGAAAAGTTCAGCGTCACTTTTCTCGAGGTCAGACATAAGGTTGACCGTTCGTTTTGAAAACGAGCCCGGTGCATTCGCTTCACCGGCTAATATTCTCGCCCAAAGGTGCTGCATGTCTTCGTCCGACACAATACGGCTTTTTTCGAAGAAATTCGTGATCCAGTCATCTTGCACATTTTCTGGAGCCGATTGTTCACCTAACAGTGGTATCGCTTTTTGTGTAATAGCCTCGATGTTAGACTGCCGCTTGGCTTCTTCCTCCAAAAAGCGATGCAAAGCGCGACGGTGAAGGTCGGTAACCTGAATCTGTGACTCGGCGCGAATTCTTTCGGCTTGTGCTTCAGCCTTCGCTATGCGAACGATCTGGTATGGCTTAAATATGCCGCCTACTGCCTCAGAGATCTTCTCGATCAGAGTGGTAGCTGGTTTGCTGAGGTCGCCCAGTTTGGCTAGAGGGTTGTCACTCATAACATAGATACCGAACTTGTTATTATGGAGACTTCTCCATTCATCGGCCCTTCCATCACCTCCCCGGCGAACGATCACGCTAAATCATATCTATCCTTGTGTTATGCGGTCAAGGATAGGGCCCCAAACTAATGTTTTTATCGTGCTATGGCTTGTCATGGAATGAGGGATATTCCCAAAGCTTGTGAATCGTTTTTCCAGGCGGGGTCTCCCTGATCTTTCGGCATCCCAGAGACTGCTTGAATCTAGCGGTTTGGCTGGTGCGGGAGGTGCATTCGCTGATCGCATGGGATCCCGGAATCCCCCACCACCCTTCCAGGAATGTTCGGCAGGGCATGGGCGCCGGGAGCGACCATTATTGACAATGGAGGACTGCCGGCCCAATTTCAGAAAAGGGGCCCATGTCCGTACTTGGGATGTCATGATCGTGGATTATCACTGAAGGAGGCCGATATGAGCGAGCGTCTGCCCAACATTCATCCCGGTGAGGTTTTGCTCGAGGAGTTCCTGA
>RFGJ01000423.1 GCA_003696665.1 Gammaproteobacteria bacterium
CTCGCGCATTTGCTCGTTGAAGCTCTCGGTGGCCTGTTTCATGACCTCGACCAGTGCCTCCGTGTTGCTCTTTTGCAGCAGTTCGCTGAACTCGTCGAATTTCCGTTCGAGCAGCTCGCTGTTCTTGCCCATCGTCTCGATCAGGCTACTCACATGGGCATCCAGCTTTTCTGCATAGTCCAGTTGCCCTTGCTTCAATGCCCGCAATTCGTTGTTGGTTTCCTGAACAAGGACACGCTGACCATCAAGTTTCTCGTCAATTTGCGTCAACTTGCTGCTTGCTACCTCTTCCAGTTTCTTAAGAATTTGCTTGCTTTCCGTCGTCTGCACAGTGGTTTCAGAGGCAGACCTCTTTACATCGCCCATCTGCTCCTGCAATACTGACAGTTTTTCCAGTACACCACCAATGGCATCACGGACCGAAGCAATGTCCTTGTTTTCCTCCTGAAGAAACTTTTGGCGCAGTTGAGCCACATCCTTGGCTTGCGCCTCCTGTGCTGAAAGCATCTTGGCGAGATGGTCCCCCTGCTGCTGATGGATGGAAATCATTTGTGCGAGTACTGCAGCTTGTTGCTCCAGCCCATTCTTGATTTCGGCCAAGAGCTGGTTCTGGACATCCATGGGCGAAATCTCCTTCGATTCTATTTTGTTCAGCCACCATCTGACGACGACACCCATGATGAGCGAAAGCGAGATCCCCACAATCGAGGTGGCAAAGGCGGTCTTCATTCCTTCGAGGAGCCCCGGGATGCTGGCCGTAATGTCTGAAACATCGAATTTTAACAATCCAAAGAAAATTCCAAGAAAGGTTCCGAGTACTCCCAGTACGGTGTAGGCAGAGGTGAGTTGATTGGCCCAATTGATACGTTTTCGGGTTTCCAGTGGCCTAAACCAAAAGTTCGCCAGGAAAACTCCTTGGGCCAAAAGTACCACAACCATGGAGCCAAGAACAACCTTGTTTAAAGGAGTATTTACCAAGTTCCAGAGATCCAACGACCAGTCCATGAGATTAATTTGTTTGGTACGCACCTATGCAAAAATACACAGACAATTCATATCTCAATCATTGTCATTCATCTTTTTATCTCTAACGAATCCGAATGCTGGTTTTATAGACTGGGCTTGATGAAAAATGTTGAGGGACGATGGACGATGGATACGCATTTTTTCATAAAACACTGATAATAAACTTTAAACTCAAACCCTCAACCCTCAACGCTACACCCTCAACCATCTTGCCAGCTACACACAAGCCGAACCCCGCGCCGACAACAACCACTTTCTTGTCTTACCTTTGCCCCGTCAATTCATCCAGCGCTGCTGAGTGGTTGATTTTATGGAGAAGGGGGGAGAGACCGGGCTC
>RFGJ01000424.1 GCA_003696665.1 Gammaproteobacteria bacterium
CCGAATCATTGACAGAAGTTCGTGATAAAACTGTCCTCTGAGTAAGCTCGGCGTGCCTCCGCCAATAAAAATACTCACGATTGGGCGCCCCCAAATGAGCGGCAAACTCAATTCCAAATCCGACTGTAATGCCTGAAGATACGACTGCTCAGGCAAATCTCCAGATTGCTCATGCGAATTAAAATCGCAATAGGGGCACTTGCGTACACACCACGGGACATGTACGTACAGCGACAAGGGGGGTAAGGCAGTAAAAACAGGCTTTGGCCAATCCATTAAGGCATCATCCTATCAAGCTGTCATGCTGCGCCAGCCATAGCCTGAGCTTTAACAGTGCCTGAGCCCGATGGCTCACCGCCGCTTTTTGCTCCGGCGCCAATTCTGCCGCCGTACAATTGAACCTGGGCACGAAAAAGATGGGATCGTAACCAAAGCCCCCATTGCCACTGGGCTTTTCGGCAATTCGCCCCTCCCAGCGGCCCTCAAAAATCACCGGATTGGGGTCCTCAGCATTCCGAACAAGGGCTAAAACGCACACAAATCGGGCTCGCCGGTTTTCAACGCCATCCATGCAAGACAATAGCTTGCGAATATTTTCCTCATCACTCGCTTTGGCCCCCGCAAACCTCGCCGAATGAATGCCGGGTCGGCCATTGAGGGCATCGACTTCAATACCTGAGTCATCGGCAAGACTTGGAAGTCCTGTTTGCATCGCCGCATTTCGCGCTTTTATCAACGCATTTTCTACAAAGCTCTTGCCTGTTTCTTCAGCGGCGATCACATCATAATCCGATTGCGGACACAGCGTGATACCAAACGGTGCCAGACACGCCCCAATTTCTCTCACTTTGCCAGTGTTACCTGTCGCCAACACCCACACACTCATCGACATTGTCTCTACAAAAAAACAGACCGGCATTATTGCCGGTCTGCACGGGCAGAACAAGTAGGACTATGGGTTATAAAACTGATTCTCAAACTTGATCGCCACTGGGGACGACATGCCTTCCGGCTGAACCTGGAGCTCAAATTTCAAACGTTCCTCGTTATCAAAACGGAAAGTGGCAATGTAGTAAATCGCACCCTTTTCTTCAATTTCCCGAAAGTCTAGTGATTTCACTTGCGATAACAAATTTCTCGCAAAGCCCTTAACACTTGCCCGTAACGGCTTATCATCCCCGGGTTTGCCCTTACGTACGGACACATTGACGACACCATAGTTCCCAGAACGGGAAATGCCATACTGACGCGCCACGTCAGGCGACAACTGAGACGCATTGAACACATTGTAGTGAATGACGACATCCCCAATGGTTTTCTGGTTGGGGTGTTCGGCATACACCAAGGCAGCGACCACCATCAAAAACAATAGCGCAACTCTTCTCATAACTCCCTCCACTGGCCTATGTGGATCTTGTTTTGTCTAATTCAAATCAAGTATGGCCTACTTTTCTCGCCAAAGCGAATCTCAGTAACCGCCTTGTGTCGCACGCAATGGCACGACTTTGTTCGACAATTCGACATCTGGCGCTGCATGCAATATCTCAAGGACGTGCTCAGCGTGATACAGCTCGTCTTCAACTTCCTGCAACAAGTTATCGATGGCCTGCAGACGGCCTTGCACCGAGGCCTGCTCGGCTTGGACGGCGCGCAGTTGATCGATATGTTGATTCAATGCCTGCCGCCGGTCTTGGAGTTGCCGCTCAAGCGGCAAGAGAAGCCGGCGCGCCCAACGTCCAGTCTGTCGGCGACAGTCATCAATGAAGGCCAAAACTTGCTGTCCGTGAACATTAAAGTGGCGCTTGGTGAGCGAAGACTGTTCTGTCAACACCGACACTAATTTTTGTCGGAAGCTCTGGTGCTCACGCAAAATGGTCACCAAGCGTTTTTGCATTTTTTTAGCTTCCAAATGCAGTGGTTGCAAATAGTCAACACCGTGCGCACTAGAAAACTTGGCGTAGACTGAGTCGAGTAGTTTATTTGCCAATTCCGCTTCCCGCACAAAGCGCTCAAACCGATAAATAATTTGTGCTTGGTACGTGCGCAATATTCGGAGGATTGAGACTGACGTCTTGGCCTGAAGCAGTTGGGTGCATGTATCTGAAATCAATTTTTCAAAATCATGCCGATTGATCAAATCAACCAACACGCGCGCCTGCCGGTCCACCAATCGACGACTGGGCGTCAAGGACTGCAACTGACGAGACAATGCCTCACGCTCGTCCTCCAACTGGATAATCAGTTGTGCCAGCTCTTCTTTGGCCTGCGAGCGCAATTGTTCCATATCTGTGCGTTGCTGCTTAAGTAAGGCTTGTCGTTGTTGTAATGCAACGATGCCGTCATCCACAAGCTGTGTCGCCTCTCGAATCACACCACGCCAATACTCTCTGCGTTTATTGCCCAACAGTGACACGGCAAGTGCCTCACGCAACTGGGCAAAACCGCTTTGTTCCAACAACGCCGGATCTCGTCTCGCTTGCGCTGCCAGCGCCTTGCGCGCAGAAACCGGCATGATATTTTCTCGCGGAACATTCAATTGCCGTGCGGTTGTCTGGCACAATTTGTCTAGTGACGCTTGGAAAACATCGGTCTGCCCGAGATCATCCCACAGCACGTCAGCTTTATTTAACGCCACATAGACGCCAAGGTTTGGTCGCTTACGCAATGGCTCAACGGTTTGCTCCCATAACGTCATGTCACTGGCCGTCACACCTGCGTCTGCCGCCAACACAAACACAATGGCCTGCGCTTGTGGCAATAGACTTAAGGTCAATTCGGGCTCACTGCCGAGCGCATTCAAACCGGGCGTGTCAATCACTCGCAATCCCTTTACCAACAGGGGGTGCGGATAACTCACCAAAGCATGACGCCATCGGGGAATTTCAACACGACCGACTTCTGTCAGCTCTCTTCTCTGAAATCCAAGCCTTACCGCCTCGGTTTCTGACACTTCAATGCTTTCCGTTAAACGACGCAGGCTCTCAGCCAATGCGGGCGGGTCACTGACAGGCAACTCAAAAGTTTGCCACGCTTCTGCCTTGGCAAGCCAATGCGCGAGCGAATCGTCGCTCGCACGCGTTTCAATCGGAAGCAGTTTCAAGTAGGCCTTGTTTTCGCCGCGATCATAAAAAATCTCTGTGGGACACATTGTCGTGCGGCCAACACTGGAAGGCAAAACTCGCACACCATAATCTGCAAAGAACAAGGCGTTGATTAATTCGGTCTTACCTCGAGACAGCTCACCCACAAACGCCAACGTGATGTCCGAACACTCGAGGTTCGCCAAAATTTCTTTCAATCGGGCACGAATGTCAGCATGCTGCAGTTGATTTCTTCGCAGCCACAAATGAAATCGTTTAAGTTGACGACGGGCTTCCTGTCGCCAATCGTCAAACGCCACCATGGAAAGCAACAACTCGTCGTCGCGCACTTCGACTCCCTCTAACATGCTGAACTTTCAAATATAATCAACATTCCCCGAAAAGGAAAATGAATCTTCCAAACGGTAGCAAGACACTGGCTGAGCGTCACGATGTGTCAATTAACTCATGCCGCACCAAATCGTGACGAAATATCGCGTAAAGTGTGAATTTTTCATACCGTAGTTCGGCGATGATTTGGTAGGGTAAGCCCTGACTCGCTCAATAACACAATGATAAGGAGACTGTTGAAATGAGCCGAAGGTTGTTCGCCACGCTGTTGGTCTTACTTTTTCTGTCAGGCGTTGGCCAAGCCAAAGAAATACCTCTGATTGATTTTTTCAAACTACCACAGTTTACCGAAGCAGTGATTTCTCCGGATGGGCGCCATCTTGCTTTGACGTTCCCACAGGGGGCAGAAACCCATGTGCTGGTCATGGATCTCAAAAAACGCAAATTTGTCTCAAAGACCAGTTTTGGCAAACGTCGGCACGGCTACGACCTACACTGGGTCAACAATGAACGCCTGTTGGCTCGGGTTGGCATCAAAACAGGCTCCTTTGACCGACTGGTCGATTCGGGGGAAATCTATGCATTTAACTATGACGGCAAACGCCGCATGAAGCTGCCGCAAGTGCGGAGCGGCCGCAGTCTGACCAGCGGCTTTGGCTATCGTGTCGTCGCTTGGCTGCCTACTGATCCAGAACATGTCATCGTGCGTAAACTCATCGGCAGATCGCCGGTGTTGTATGAAATGAATGTCAACAACGGTTTTTTGAAACGCTTTGCCGTCAGCCCCAACCCTGATCAACTTGGCGGCTATCTCATCGACGAAGACGGTAAACTCTGGTTTGCCTGGTCGTCTGATGCAAACGAGCATCGGACACTCTACCGCTTTGACGAAAAGAGCAAGCGCTACCACAAAGTCCAATTCAAAAACCTCAACATCGACAAAATCAACTTTATCTATCCCATTGATGAAAACCGAATCTGGGTCAGGGCAGATATCGGACGGAAGACTTACGCCCTGGGGATTCTTGACGTGCAAAAAGAAACCATTGACTACAAGGCAGGTCATGAATTTGTCGATGTCGATGGCATTGTTAGCTCGCTCGACGGTCGTCGTATCATTGGCGCTAAGTTCATCCCTGATTATCCCATCCAGAAGTTCTGGGACAGTCACGATCCCGATGTCAAACTGATCGCAGGTCTGGTGGCCGCCTTTAAGGGACAGGATGTGAACATCACCTCCACCACGGCCGATCGTTCAAAAGCCATTGTCCGCGTTCATTCCGACCGTAATCCCGGTGAATACTATTTGCTCGACATAAAGCAATCCAAGGTCGAACTTGTCGCCAAAACGCGCGCCTGGATTAACCCGGATGATATGGCGGAGATGAAACCAGTGACCATCAAAGCGCGGGATGGCATCACACTTCATGGTTATCTGACCGTACCTAAAGGAGTCGAAGCCAAAAATCTGCCATTGATCGTCAATCCACATGGTGGACCACACGGACCACGCGACCGTTGGGGCTTCAACCCTGAAGTGCAAATGTTCGCCAATCGCGGCTATGCCGTATTGCAAATCAACTTCCGCGGCAGCGGCGGGTACGGCAGATGGTTCGAGGAGCTGGGCTACCGGCACTGGGGCACCACCATGCAGGATGACGTCACCGACGCCACCCTGTGGGCAATCAAAGAAGGCATCGCCGATCCGAAAAGAATCTGTATTTACGGCGCATCCTATGGCGGCTATGCCGCTCTGCAAGGCGCCGTTCGCGAGCCCGATTTATACAAATGCGCTATTGGTTATGTGGGAGTCTATGACCTGCCATTGATGTTTGAAGATGGAGACATCCCCAGAACAGAATATGGCCGTAACTACCTCAAAAAAGTGCTGGGCACCGATGAAAATGTCCTGAAAGCGCGCTCCCCGGCCTACAACGCGGACAAAATTAAGGCCGCCATCATGTTGATTCAAGGGGGTAAGGATGAACGTGTGCCGCCATCACAGGCCGAGTCGATGAAACGCGCATTAGATGCCATTGGGAAGCCTTACCAGTGGTTCTACAGCAGTTATTCCGCCCACGGCATCGTGGATCCTAAAACCAATGTGGCGCTGTATCAAAAAATGCTCAAATTTATACGCACTCACATTGGCCCAGGCATCACGGCACATTGATATGGCTAGAGCGCGCTGGCAAAAGTGCGCTCAATGGCTTCTTTTAACTGCTGTCCGGCCCTACCCAAGGGTCGGGCATCATTCCAAACCAAATAGGGCACAAACTCGTAAGTATTCCCGCCCACATAGTCCACGGGTCGTAGTCGTCCGCTTTTCAATTCTTCTCGAACGAGAAATTCCGGCATCCAGCCAAATCCGAGTCCCATTTCCAGAGCACGCTTTTTGTAAATAAAGCCCGACAAATAAAACACCCGCTCGCCTCCAAATTGATGCGCGTCAGTGACCATACTGGCACTGTCTGTGGAGTCATTGACCGTCAATTCGACAAACTGGATCAGCTGCTCACGCCTGACCCGCCGCATTTGCGCCAGAGGATGTTCCGGGCTCACCACCAACCAATTTCGTATGGCTGGCAAAGCAGTGGCCACCAGTCCAGGTTTCGCCACGAAATCTTTCACCAACATCAAGTCGGCCTCGTCACGTTCGAAACGGCTCTGGACGCCGCCAAGAAATTCAACCCGAACTTCGATGCGCGTCGGAATATCCGGCGACGTTAAGTGCTTGAGCGCCATCATCACAGGATCCATCGGCAATGCACCATCGATGACCAACTCCAACTCCGGTTCCCAGCCTTGCTCAAACCGATCCGCCAATCGCTGAATATAATGCGCCTGATTCAGCAATCGACGGGCTTCCTGGGCAATGGCCGTCCCTTCTTTGGTCGGTGTGGCGCGATACTGACTCCGATCGAACAAGATAACGCCGAGTTGCTCTTCTAACTTTTTGATGTGATAACTGATGGCCGATTGAGGTCGATTCAGCCGTTCCGCAGCGGCGGCAAAACTGCCACTTTCCACCACCATGACCAAAATATGCAATGACTCTAAATCAACCGCCATGCGAAACATTCAAATTTTTTGAATATGATCGTCAATCTACACATCTTTTGTTGAAGTGTCGAGGCATGTATGGTGTGACATATCCACATTCTCGGTGAGGACATGCCATGCCATACTATGTTCGTCAGGGGAACATCCCGAAAAAACGCCACATCACCTTTTATCGAGACGACGGGCAGTTGTTTCGTGAAGAATTGTTCTCAACGCACGGCTTTTCCAATATCTATTCCAACAAATATCACTACAACATGCCGACCAAGACCCTCGAGGTCAAACCGCTGTCGCTGGATCACGGGCAAGAATGGCAGGATGCGCTGGTACAAAATTATAAGATTGACAGCAATCAAGTCGATGATCAGGGCAATTTCTTTTCGGCCCGTCGGAAATTGATGTTCAATGACGACGTCGCCATGTACACCGCGCGCGTCACAGAGGATACTGAGCAGTTTTACCGTAACGCTTATGCTGACGAAATTGTCTTCGTCCACGAGGGCAGCGGACGGCTGACTTCTGAATACGGTGAAATCAAGTTTGAGCGCTGGGATTACCTCATTATCCCACGCGGCACCACATATCAATTGAAATTCGACGCTTTCGATAACGTTCGCCTGTTCGTCATCGAATCCTTTTCGATGGTCGAAATTCCCAAGCATTTCCGCAACCAATACGGCCAGCTACTGGAATCAGCCCCGTATTGCGAGCGTGATATTCGCGTCCCGGAACTGCAGCCACCAGTTGTCCAAGAAGGTGAGTTTGAACTTGTCTGCAAATACGGAGATCGCTACCAAATCCACATTCTGCAGTGGCACCCTTACGATTTGGAAGGCTGGGA
>RFGJ01000425.1 GCA_003696665.1 Gammaproteobacteria bacterium
CGACAGCAACGCAAATCGCTAAAAGCATTGTTCGAGCGCTACGAGCAAACCCGGCTATGGCAATCCAAAGATTTGGATGAGGAAGCGCGTCAAAGCGCCAATTTACTCCGTTATGAAATGCTACGGCGCTTGAATCTCATGCAATTCCCAGAACAATGGCTGCCAATGAACCAAATGAGTGGGCCACAACGAGAAATGCCCGCCATATTGCGGGACATGCCGCGCACCGATCGGAGCGCCTACGAACATATCCTGGCGCGCCTTTCGGCCATGCCAGCCGCACTTGATGCCTATCAGAAACAGATGGAATCCGGCATGAAGCATGGCGTGCAACCACCAAAACCGGCACTCATCGACTTGCCTCGCCAAATCCGCGCACTCATTCCAGATGACCCATGGCAAAGCCCGTTACTTGAGCCATTTCGTTCATTTCCCGCCTCCATCCCGCCAGCTGAGGCAGACAAGCTCCGAACACGTGCACTCCGGATCTTTGTGACCCAAGTCAGGCCAGCCTGGCAAAGAATGTTCGACTTTGTCCAAAAAGAGTATCTGCCCAAAGCGCCAATAGACATCGCCTTTTCGCATTTGCCAAATGGCAAGGCTTGGTATCAGGCCCGTGTCCGATGGCACACCACTCTCGATCTTTCGCCAGAAGCCATCCACCAAATCGGCCTTGACGAAGTGGCGCGCATTCGCGCAGAAATGGAGAAAATCAAAACGCAAGTCGGTTTTGACGGGCCACTTGAGGCATTTTTCGATTTTCTCAGAACCAATCCTAAATTCTTCTACAAAAAGGAAGCCGATTTGGTCGCAGGCTATCGCGCCATTTGCCAAAAGATCGATCGCCAACTGCCTCGCCTTTTTGGCCGGCTGCCAAAATTGCCATACGAAATTAAGGTTATCCCAGCCAACGAAGCCAAGGCGCAAACAACTGCCTATTACTCGCCTGGATCAATCAAGCTCAATCGCCCTGGCGTGTATTTTGTCAATACCTATGCGCTGAACACGCGCCCCAAATGGGAAATGACCGCTTTATCGCTCCATGAAGCCGTTCCCGGACATCACTTCCAAATTGCCTTGGCCGAGGAACTTGAAAATTTACCCAAATTTCGTCGTTACGCTGGGTACACTGCCTTCGTTGAAGGCTGGGCGCTATACGCAGAACAACTTGGCTATGACATGGGGCTGTATCAAGATCCCTATGATCAATTTGGACAACTTGCCTACGATATGTGGCGGGCGATACGACTGGTGGTCGATACCGGCATGCATTCGATGGGTTGGTCTCGGCAAAAAGCGATTGATTACTTTCTCGCCAACGCACCGAAAACCGTTCATGACGTGACAGTCGAAGTCGATCGCTATCTCGCCTGGCCGGGGCAGGCACTCGCTTACAAAATTGGCCAATTGAAAATTCTTGAACTGCGCCAAAAAGCCCGAGCCCAGCTGGGCGAACGCTTCGATATTCGTGCATTTCACGATGAAGTGTTAAAACATGGTGCGGTGCCATTGGCCGTATTAGAGGCCAATGTTATGCGCTGGATCGCGGACATGAAGTCTGATCCGAATCAAGTTAAAGCCAATCAGGCTAACCTACAATAAGACGCACTTTTCAGTGAGGCAGTGAGACAATGAACATTGTGACCAGACGTTATCCAAATGCAAGACCTCGCCGTATGCGGCGCGACGACTTCTCGCGTCGCCTCATGCGCGAACACTGCTTGACCGTGGACGACCTGATTTGGCCTGTTTTCGTTTTGGAAGGTACGCAACAGCGACAGGCGGTGCCTTCAATGCCAGGCGTCGAACGTTTAAGTATTGACTTGCTGTTGGAAGCGGCAGGTGAGGCGCATGCGCTTGGCATCCCGATGGTCGCCATTTTCCCGGTCACGCCAGCGGAAAAGAAATCGGATGACGCGCGCGAGGCATATAATCCAGACGGTCTGGCACAACGGGCAGTCAGGGCGCTTAAAAAAGCCTATCCTGAGCTCGGCGTGATGACTGACGTGGCCTTAGATCCCTTCACATCGCATGGCCAAGATGGTCTCATTGACGAAACCGGATACGTCCTCAACGACGAAACCATTGAGGTCCTCGTCAAGCAAGCACTGTCTCACGCCGAAGCCGGCGCTGACTTTGTGGCGCCATCGGATATGATGGATGGACGCATTGGCGCAATTCGGCGCGCGCTTGAGGCTGCGGGACATCACAATACGCGCATTATGGCCTATTCCGCCAAATATGCGTCACACTTTTATGGTCCGTTCCGGGATGCCGTCGGTTCTGCTGCAAATCTTGGTCGAGGCAATAAGTACACCTATCAAATGGACCCAGCCAATAGCGACGAAGCCCTGCAGGAAGTGGCGCTTGATATCGAAGAAGGGGCGGACATGGTCATGGTGAAGCCCGGCATGCCCTATCTGGATGTGGTTCGCCGAGTGAAAGACACCTTCGGCGTGCCGACGGCCGTTTATCAGGTCTCCGGGGAATATGCGATGATCCAGGCGGCCGCTGCCAATGGCTGGTTAGCACGCGATGCAGTGATGATGGAGTCACTTGTTGCCTTTAAACGGGCTGGCGCCGATGCGATTCTCACTTATTTCGCCGTCGATGCGGCCAGAATTTTGCGTCAATGATCCACCAAAGGCGCCCCGATAAAGTCGCCTAGATGCCAGCGTTCAAATGTGCGTAGCAGGGATAGACGAACTTCGTCGGCATTTTGTTTTTGCCACGCCTGACGAGCGAGACTGGCCAATTTTTGCGTCTCAAGCTGGGACAACATCGCTCGGATACGCGGTAGACTCGCACCATTCATGCTTAATGCGTCCACCCCGATCCCCACAAGCAGCGCCGCACCAAACACATCTCCAGCCATTTCACCGCATACATGGACCGGACAGCCTTCTTGATGTGCCCGTCGCACAATTTGACGGATCGCAAGCAATACCGCAGGATGCAACGGATCGCACTGCTTCGATACTTTGGGATTGGTGCGGTCACGGGCCAGCAGATACTGTGTGAGATCATTTGTCCCGATGCTGATAAAATCGACCCGCTGCACCAGCTTCTCTAGTTGAAAAATGCATGATGGCACTTCAATCACAAGCCCTAAACTCGGCATCGTGAACGCTTTTTCCGACAAACCAGTCTCAGCCAGCACGTCCATTTTCGCTTGCTTAAGCAATGCAATACTGGCGTCAACCTCGCCAACATCGCTAATCATAGGTAACGCAATGTGCAAATTGTTCAAACCAACATTCGCTTTGAGCATGGCGCGTAGTTGGCTTAAGAAAATTTCCGGATGGGCGAGACTGACGCGAATGCCTCGCCAGCCAAGGGACGGATTCGGCTCGTCAAAGTGGAAATAAGGGAGCGGTTTATCGCCGCCAATGTCTAATGTTCGAATGACAACCGGCTTACCCTTCATTTTTCGCAACACTTTCCGGTACAACCGTTCCTGCTCTGTCTCACTGAGAAAATGGTCGCTGAGCATAAACGGGACTTCGGTTCGAAATAAGCCAACGCCATCGGCAATGTCCTTAATTTCTCGTTCTGGATTGAGTGAAACACCTATATTCGTCAAAATTTGGATGGGCAGAGGCTCCGGCGCCTTTTGTTCACGTCGCGCAACGGAACGCCAGAATCGTTTTTGTTGTTTTTCCCGGCGAAGTTGAACCCGATAGAAATTTTCTGTCTTTGGCTCGGGGTTCACGAACACCTGTCCCCGGTATCCATCAACAATGACGGAGGCCTCAGCGAACATTTTTAAATCTGCCTCATCTAGACCAAAAACAGCGGGGAGACCTAACGCCCGAGTGAGAATCGCCACATGGGAGGTTGCCGAGCCATCCAAAGACACCACGCCCGCCACCCGCTTGCGAGGCAATTGCGCTAGCATCGCAGCGGTCAACTTCTGGGCAACCAATATCGCCCCCGAAGGGATCGCTTCCCCCGTGTCGTCAGCCTGCAGCATTTTGGTCAAGACTCGCTGACCGAGATCGATAATGTCTTCAGCTCGCTCTGCCAGATAGGGATCTTCAATCTTGGCCAAACGGCCCGCGTACTTCATCACCGCATGTTTTAGAGCGGACGGTGCCCAATAACCTTCGCTCAGATGGCGTTCCATGTCCTTCCAAAGCGCTGCATCCGACAAAATCTTGCCATAGGTATCAAAAAGAATCAGATCTTGATCACTGAGAACCCCAGACAACGATTCTGCGCTATGTTTAAGTTCGGACTGGACAGCTTTCACAGCTTGCCGGAGTCGTGCTCGCTCAATATCCCGCTGTTGTCCCTTGCGATCAGGCACTTTGCTTAAACTGATGTCAGGAAGTTGCACATACGCCGTGCCCATGGCTATCCCAGGCGATATGGCTAACGCGTGAAATATGTTTTCGCGTGCTTCGGTCTCGTGCCCAAAGCGTCCGACCACGGCGTCGGCCAATGGCTCAGCCAGTTGCGCAGCCAGTGTCAGAAACCAAGCTTCGTCTTCATCAGAAAACTGGCGCCGTCCGAAATGTTGGGCGACCAGTACGCCGATTGTTTGGCCTAAATGAACAATAGGAACGCCCAAAAATGCGCGACAACGCTCCTCTCCCAAGCCTGGAATCACCAAATGATCCGGGTGGCGACGCGCATCGCGTAATCGCATATGTTCCTGCCGTTGACTGATGCGACCAACCAAGCCTTGGTCAATCGGAATCCGCAATTGACCAATCAATTCAGGCGCCAGTCCGTAGGTGGCCACCATCAAAAGTATTTGTCGCTTGTGATCGGCAAGAAAGAGTGTGCAAGCATCCGCGCCCACACTTTGGCCCAGCTCGACAATCAGGTGTTGCAAGGTCTCAGGTTGTCGTGCGACATCCTGAAGTTGCAGCACCCACCGTCGAAGCCGGAAAACCATTTATCGCCGCTCTTTTGTATGTTGAGACCGTATTCTGCGATGATGGCGTCGTCGACCAGAAGACCACTGGCGTTTTTGTTCTTGGACAAGTGCTGGCAACAACTCTCGCATCGCCGCACGATACACATCTCGCTTGAACGCCACCACATTCCGCACCGGGTACCAATAACTGACCCACTGGTACCCATCGAATTCGGGCTTCTCGTGGGTGTCGAAGCGCACTTGGTGTTCATCGGCGACGAGCTTGAGCAGAAACCATTTCTGCTTCTGGCCGATACAGGTCCTGTCTGTTCGCTGTCTGACGAGCCTGTCGGGCAACCGATAACGCAGCCATCCTTTGGTTTTGCCCAACAGTTTCACATGTTCAGGCTGCAGGCCGACCTCTTCATAAAGCTCACGATACATGGCTTGCTCAGGTGATTCCCCTTCGGCGATGCCGCCTTGCGGGAATTGCCAACTGTCTTGACCAAACCGCCGGCACCAAAAAACCTGTCCTGCGCCATTACAAATCACAATGCCAACATTAGGTCGAAAACCTTCTGCATCAATCACGGTGGTTTGATTCCTAGGTACGCTTTGCTTCATTCTTCCATAGTGACCGACTTGTCGCAATCAAGACAAGACGCACCACGCTCATTAAGCGTACACGTTGGGCGCCGAAAATCTCTGTCTTTTTTGTCTACTCCAGAGACAGCGTCACTTTGACCACACCTTACAAAAGCTGCCAGACATCATCCAAATCATCATCAACCAAGCGTTCCTTGCGAACGGATGGCGATGGCGACTCAAGCCGTCGATATTCAAACCGCTGGTAGCCCCGACCGTGCGCCACTCTTGCCTCAAGTTTGATGGTAAAGGATTCTGTTTGGGTTTGAACATGCACAGTATCTCCTTCCTTGTACGGCAAAGCAGGGGTGAGCACTGTGTGAGGCTGACCGACATGCGGCATCTCCGGTAATAACAAAGCCCGATGCTCGGCAACAGGTTCTTTTCGTTTTTGTTTTAACTTCAGAGTGATGGGTTCAGCGCTGGTGGACAAGGATTGTATCCCGACACACAATTTGGTGTCTTTCCATTGAATCCAGCGAATCACGCCAATACTCCATTTGCCTTGTGACGGATTGTCCGAGTCCATCTCGAACAACCCCACCACTTCATCCGTTTGTGTTTGCACCGGTGCTTCCTCATCAAAATAAATACCGTAGCCACTGGGACTCGAATCTCTGACTGTGACAGCTTTCATTTGATACAGTTTGGATACGGGTTTTTTTACCAAGTCCCCCGACAAGTGGTATTTTTTCTGAAGTTCCGGATCATCATTCACCGAAACCTTGGGTCGGTAGAGCTTCTCCCAAGGGTCATCTTCTTCCTGATGGGTTGCACGATAGGTTTCATCGTCATCCAGAATTTTGGCATCGCGCAAGCTGCCTTCAAGTGCTGACAACGCATCCGGAGCCGCCACATCGTCTTCCATGTGAAGCGCGTACTGTTCAAGTTGACTGCTGGTGGCGGCCAACCCCACGGCGAGTTTAGCTTTCCGATGACATGGCACGCGCGCAAACGAACGCGTCGACAGATGCCCCAGGGCGGCCACCAGGTGATGCATCAGCATTTTGTTTAATTCGTTTGATGATGAGGTTTCCCCACTCATCAGCTGTTGCAAATAAAAAACCAGCGCCTGAGTGTCAATGCCAATCAAGCCTTTGGCGTGACAATCAGGACAGAGCGCTTTTTGAATCGGCCCACTGTCCGAACGCAACTGCACAACGAATTGCGCCTCGTCCAGATGCGGTGAAACCAATCGCAATTTGCGGGCCAGTTCAAGATGGTTAAACTGCAACGTCCAAAACTCCTGAACGCGCAACTGATTCGGATTAGCCAGAGCAATCAACAAACATGACTTGAACAAGGTGCGGACTGAAGCCTGTACCGACGGCTTCGGCAATGGCACTGTCATATTGTCGAGCTCGTTGCGTCTGGCTAGCTCAAAGAGAAGGTATAATTCTTTCCACAAAGTTGGTGGGATTTCCGTATAACATCGGAAGTAGTGATTGATTTGACGTGCTTGGTAATAAACCGCAAGCACCAAGGTCCGTACCAGCATTGATCTTTCATTGCGTCCATCGCTGGTCAGCCAATCTTGGTGGACTACGCTTTTGTAAGCGATGGCTTGTTCCTTCAATATTGCCCGCACCAAGGCAATAATCTTTCTTTGTTTTTCTGTAAACGAAAAGGTAGCATTCCTGAAACGCTGTTCAAGGAGTTCCAAAAGCCGCTCTATCTCGGGCGTCATGACTTCCAGAAAGCCTAGACGGACTTTTGGAGACAGGCGATAACGATTGCTGTTGGCCAAACGCTCATATACGGCCTTCGTCATTTGACCAATATTGGCTCGCGGCAAATCCAACAGCCACTGACGCACGGCCTCCGGGGCCAACGCTGCCGCATCACCGACACTTACGGTTTGCGGGCGCACCAACAAACCTAAATCTGACTGAACCAATCGACTCATGAAATGCGCTTCCCTCGTTAATTGCTGCCTACAAC
>RFGJ01000426.1 GCA_003696665.1 Gammaproteobacteria bacterium
CAGTACCTACCCGAATGGCGACGGGCGATCGCCCTGGCTGTAGAGGAAGGGCGACTACCCAGGCAAGACATGGAGCCGACCGAGTTCGGCAAGATCTACTAGGGGCTTGTTGCGTCGGCACCTCTCACGCTCCCCGATTTGTTGGTCAGCCTTCTCCTGGCGGGCCGTGAATGCCTCCGCCTCTCAGCCTCTTGGATAACGGCTTTGTCAAGTTCAGAGCTGACCCCAAAATCCGCTTTCAGCACTTCCTCGATCTTCCGCAGCGTCGGCTCTGCGATCGCCGTCTCCCGACCTCTGACTATTTTGTACCAGTAGGGACGGGATACCCCAGCCTCGCGGCACACCTCAGAGACGCTAATCCCCGCCTTGCCCCTAGCTACCTCAATCGCAGAAGGGAGATCGGGAACTTCAATCTCTGTTTTTGTGATCCGCCTAACTTTCACGGTTATCCCGGCAAACTCCGTTACTAAATTACCTCAATTCTAGGTTTATACTTGACACCTGTAACTGTAAACTATACAGTTTACACTGGCAAAAACAGCAAACTGTCTGAACAAAAAGGCGATCGCCTTCCGTGTGTCACCACAAAGCGATCGCCCACATCCCTTTAACGGCCTTTAACGGAGTATACCCATGACCACGACCGCAGTTCCGATCCGTCATATCCAAGAGGAGATCGTCGCCCAAGATCTCTCTGCTCTGATCCGTCGTATCCAAGAGGTGATCGCCCAAGTGCAACCCTCGCAGTTGACCTCAAGCGAAGAAGCTCTCTTTGCTTGGAATGCGCTAGAGCCTTGCCAGAAAGAGCTAGAGGCGACGCTGGATCGGTTTGACAATCTATTGACCGCGCTCGTAGACCGGGTGAGAGAAATGGAGACGGAGGACTGAGCCATGCAAGAACCGTTGCAAGAACTGCAAGAAACCGCAGGGCGGGCGTATTCCACATCGTTGGACTGGAGAGCGGTATCACCCCACATGGAGGAGGAGGACGCTCTCTGCAACACCGCTGATGCTCTGAGAGAAGTCATCGAAGACATCGAAGAGGATTGAAATATGTCTAATGTTTATCTCCTTCACTTCGATCGCCAGCACTATCTGGGCTACACCAAACGACTGAGAGATCGAATCGAAGCCCACCGACAAGGGCAAGGTTCCCGGCTCTGTGCAGTAGCCACAGAGCGCGGCATTGGGTTCGAGGTCGCCCGCACCTGGACGAAGGGGACGCGACAGCTAGAGCGACAGCTAAAACGGCGCAAAGCCGCGCACCGCCTGTGTCCAATTTGCAAAGCCGCCAAACTCAAGTGACCCAAAAATCGGGGAGTGTTAAGGGTGGGACGCAAGCCCCTCGCACTCCCCGATTTTTGGGTCATCACCGATCCGGGATTCTGGGAGCGGATGCAATAGTCCGTCGGACTGGATAATAGACGCTCACCAGGCGACTATCGCCATTCACCGCAGAGCGCTGATACGTCAACCCTTGCAGCACTATTTCATCCCCCATATCAGGACGCTGAATAGCCAGCAGTGAGCATGGCAGCGGATGATCTGCCGCAAGCCCACTAGAGGGATTCTCGACCAGCACAGAACGAAACCTTAAAGGCGATTCAGCCTGCTGCGCGATCGCCCACACTGGATAATCCCATGCGTTCCCACTAGCAACAATTCCAGTGTCCCAGCATCTAGCTGATTGAATATCCAGGACAGCATTTTCATACAACTCTTTCAGTTTTGGCTGAGCTACGAAATAACGACCCATGCGCGGCACTTCGTAAATAGAAACCTTAGAAGCCGTCCGAAAAAACGATTGAGAAACCAGCGGGCGGGCCGCACTAAAAAACACGCATGGCAACGAGCAAAACAGCAGCAAAGCCGCGAGACAGTACACGCCAGAAGGCTTTAGATAGCGGGCGATAATCATCCCCGCAAATGGAGAAGCGAGAACAAAAAAAGGCAGATGCAACCGGGACACCCACGGTTGCCATGCAATCAGAATATTGAAAACGACAGGAATCGACAAAAGGATTAATAAATAGGCACTTTGTCTACCGCTTCGATTCTTGGCGTGAAAAAAATAAAGGAAAAAAGCAATCAGAAATAAAACAAGATGAATCGGGTTTCCCGTAACATTTTCACTAACAAACAGTGGATTATCAAACTGAGTAACGGGCAGCTTATATTCCGTGCCAACAATTGTAGTTCGAGGATCACTGGCACTCAAGCCTAAAGCGCTTTGATGAAACCAAAGAACAGCCCGCTCAACAGCCTCGTTAAAAGGTCGAAAAGGTAACACCAGATGAACAGACGCACCTCTCAATAAATTCGAGAGGAATCCCGCGATCGTGAAAAGCTGATTTCGGGTAACATCCCCCGAAACGCCCAGAGGTGTTCCCAATACAAGAATATTGCGCCACCAGTGCCCGACATTCAAAAGCACAACGGGCGCATTCATTAAGATCGCCCCCCTCCAAAAACGCCCTCTGGAACAGATGCAAGCGTGTCCAAGCAAGCAGATAGCAAAAACCCAGAACGGGAACGCATAGACATAGGCCGTCGCCTTCGTGAGCAGCGCCAACCCCATGCTTGCCCCCGCTTCTAGCAACAGCCTGGTATCACTTGGGCGCGTCCAAAGCAACCAAACATTGAACGCAAAACAGATTAACCAATATGCAACCGCATAATCATTCTGCGTGGTCACAGATTGGAGAATTCCCATTGGAATCGTGAGACAAATCACAGCGGAGAGAACCTGTCCCCGCAGCCTCGCGCCCAATTCTTGAGCCATCAGAGAAGCAGCTATCAGGCATCCAACCATGCTGAACCACTGCACAAGGTTTGCCAGCCAATCCCCTCCACTAAGCACCTGTAGATGCAAAATGGCAAATCCAGACCACGGAGGATTGTCAATCTGCCTTAAATTGTGGGTCGGATAATGCCACGCCGATTGATTCTGAATCCAATTGACCACGCGACTCATGTGGTAGGTCATCGAGTCCCACGTATTCGGCGGCACTGAAACTGACAGCAAAAAAGTCGGAATCAGAACCAGAAAAAAACAGGGCAATGCAACCACCAAAACAGACTTTGGCGCAAAGAACCGAAGTCGAGGCAGTCGAGGCAGTCTGAATTGCGATCGCCCAAACAGAAGCAAAACAAGCGAGACAGCAATTGCCGACCACACGGAAAAAACCCATTCACGGGTGAGCAAATTCAATCCGCTCAGAAATTCCGTGATAGCGACCAGGGCGACAGAGAAATAAATGGAAGCCGAAAGAAGAGAACGCCTCCAGCACAAATCAGTTCGCCCACAGAGACACAGGCAAGCAAACACAAAAGGCAAGATTAGATACACGTCAACAACCATATCAGGTCACACCTGATACATTATGCCTGTCGATTTGAATTATCAAGATTGACGACAAAAAACCGAGTTCATCAAGTGATGAACTCGGTTGATCAGGAAACATGAGGAGCGCAAGAGTCCGGCGCGGGAGGATTGCGCCTGCTACATTATGCCCGAATTTTTCAATCTCGAACCAGCATCGCAACCACGACAGAGGGCAGAAATTTCGGCGTGAACTCGACAAGCCAAAAGACCGCTCAGCAAAAGCGCGATCGCCCACTACCAAAGCGCGAGGGCGATCGCCCACTACCAAAGCGCGATCGCCCACCTACCCGGCTTTCTTGCTGCGAACCTAGTTCATTTGAAACACTCCCGACGCTCATATTGCAAAAGCTTCAAACCTTGATAGGCTTCTTCGATTTTGCCTTACTGCCCGCAGGCGCAGAGGCTTTCTTTTTAGAAACAGCAGACTGCAACCCTCCCGCGACCTTTTCCGTGAGCGGCTCCGACTGTAGCTGGAAGTTCCAAAAACCTCCCTTTTTGCCCTGAAAATATACAGACAACTCCTTGGTTTCCGGCTTCTTATAGCACCCAGAAGAACACCTCAGCATGAGCTTTTCTTGCCCGTCTTTTTGATAGGCGTACTCCTCCAGCTTTGACCCGCAACACTGGCAAACGAAATCCGTTAATTTACCTGGAGGTTTTTCAGGCGAATCAACTTTCTCTCCTTTTTTCACCCAGTCGTTTACGCCACGATTCCAAAAAAGAATAACCCCTGAACAACCCTCCAAACACTTCAAGTAGTGATCTTTGGGGCCGTCTTTAAACTTAGAAGGAAGCTTGCTAAGTGGTTTACCACAATCAGGGCAGGGAATATCAGACTTAGGATATGCCTGCGACATTAGCGACTTTGCGGCCGCGCCTTCTATGGCGGGAAGAAAGAAATCGAAATAGAAGGCAATTAAATATTTCTGCCAGTCCAATTTTCCCTCTGCAACCTTATCCAGAGATGCCTCCATCTGTGCCGTGAAGTCTGCACGGATTAACGTCGGCAACACTTTCATCAACGTTTCATCCGTTTTCAGTCCTACAGCGGTCGGAACCAGAGTCTTACCTTTTACCGACACAAATTCACGTTCTTTGAGGATTTTCATGATGTTGGCAAACGTACTGGGCCGCCCAATTCCTAGCTTTTCCAGGGTTTGCACTAGCCGGGGTTCGCTATAGCGCGGCGGCGGAGTTGTTTGCTTTGCGGTGTGCCAAGCCTTCGCCAAGCTGAGCGTAGCCCCGAACCGAAGAGGAGGCAACTCGCTGTCTTCGCTTCCACCTTTGAGGATCTTGGTGAATCCTGGAGACTTCATAACAGAACCTCTTGCCTCCCAGTAGGTTGCACCAGCTTTGATCACGGCACGGCTCCTGTCGAACGTCGCAGGGGCACACTGGGAGGCGATCGCCCGTTGCCAAATCAACGTATAAACATTGTGCTGAGGCTCTGTGAGACGGGGACGCATCGCCTCTGGAGTGAACCTTACCTCAACGGGCCTAATAGCTTCGTGCGCCCCCTGTGCCCCGTCTTTATCCTTAAACACCTTGGCCTTTGCCGGAACAATATCGGGGTGATTTTCTTGCAGCCAGTGGCGCACTTCCTCGCAGAACTCTGGCGCAAGAGAAGTTGAG
>RFGJ01000427.1 GCA_003696665.1 Gammaproteobacteria bacterium
AACACGCAATGGTGAAACGCCACATGTCATCGCAGAGGCCGCCCGAGAATTCAACGCCGACTTAGTCATTGTCGGGACTGTGGCTCGACAAGGCATTGCAGGCATTTTTATCGGAAACACGGCAGAGACAACACTCGAATTACTCGATTGTGACATTATCACCTTAAAACAGGAAAACTTCGTATCGCCTATTGGACTGGAATAGCCAATGACACAACAGAGATGGGGGCGTGTTGAAACCACATAATACGACCAATCAAAACACGACTTGCTGAAGTCACTAGTTAGGGAGCGAGCAAAACCCGTTGTAATCAATGAGCACACTTCGTGTCACCGCTCCCCCCTGAGCAATTCAGACGCCAGCGTTATTGTTCTGCGTAATGCTCCAGAAAATTCATGAGGTCTCCACACAACCGTTGAGTACCTTGCCCAGATATGGCTGATATCTCATACACAGGGCCGTGATAGCCTAGTGCTTTAATGACGCGATGCTTTCTCTCATTCCAAATGTCGTCTGGTAGCAAGTCCATCTTGTTAAACACGAGCCAACAAGGCTTTTTTGCCAAATCTTCATCGTAGTTTTCCAACTCGCGTCGAATGGTCAGGGCACCCTGTGCTGGATCAGAATCATCAAAAGGCGCCAGATCAATGACATGCAATAAAACTCTTGTTCGTGATAAATGTTTCAGAAAGCGAATGCCAAGCCCTGCCCCTTCCGAGGCACCTTCTATCAACCCTGGAATATCGGCGATCACAAAACTGCGCATGGGGTCGATCTTGACCACACCAAGATTGGGCACCAAAGTGGTGAAAGGATAATCAGCCACTTTCGGTGTGGCCGCGGACACAGCACGAATCAGCGTCGATTTCCCGGCATTAGGCAACCCCAAAAGCCCGACATCGGCCAACACCTGCAACTCGAGTCGGAGTGTTCTTGCTTCACCGGGTGTCCCGGGCGTCGTCTGTCGGGGCGCTCTGTTGGTGGAACTTTTGAAATGAATGTTGCCAAGTCCTTTACGTCCGCCTTTGGCGACACACAACCGCTGGCCAGGGGTGACAAGGTCTCCCAGCAACTCACCGGTATCAACATCATAGACACGAGTTCCCACTGGCACTGTCAAAATGCAATCAGCGCCTTTTTTCCCCGACATTTGTCGGCCTTTTCCATCTTCTCCACGCTCCGCTTGGAACTTGCGTTCGTAGCGATAGTCCACCAATGTGTTCAGACTCGTGTCAGCTTCCAGATAGACACTTCCACCATCGCCGCCATCACCACCGTCCGGGCCACCTTTAGGAATATACTTCTCCCTTCGAAAGCTTAGGCAGCCGTTTCCCCCATTGCCCGCTTTGACCTCAATTGTCACTTCATCCACGAACTTCATGACCGCCTCGCTCTGCCCTTCATACAAACACAAAACCCCGCGCAAGGCGGGGCTTTAAAACTGCCTCAGGATCTCAGTTGGCCGGAATAATGCTGACCACCTTACGGTTCTTTGGCCCCTTGACCTCAAACTTCACATAGCCATCAGTCTTGGCAAACAAGGTGTGATCTCGGCCCAAACCAACGTTCACCCCAGGATGAAACTTGGTACCGCGCTGGCGAACAATAATGCTACCCGCGGAAACCAGCTCACCACCAAAACGCTTGATGCCAAGGCGCTTGGAATGCGAGTCACGACCGTTCCGAGTACTACCCGCTGCCTTCTTATGTGCCATGATAAATACCTCTTTAAGCTTAAAATGATCCTCGATTATGCTTTAATGCCGGTGATACGAACCTCAGTGTACCACTGACGATGGCCCTGGCGCTTCATATGATGCTTACGGCGCTTGAACTTAATAATTCTAACTTTCTTGCCGCGGCCATGTGTCACAATCTCCGCTGCCACTTTGGCCCCTTCGACATAAGGCGCGCCGACTTTAACATTTTCACCATCTGAAACGAGCAACACCTTGTCGAATTCAACCGTCGCGCCGGTTTCTTGCTCAATTTTCTCAAGACGTACAACATCACCTTCTTTGACTCGATGCTGTTTACCGCCAGACTGGATAACCGCGTACATCCTCACACTCTCCCATTGTGCCCCATCACCATCGACTTTCTAAAGGGGCAACTTACTCTCTAAAGGCCGCGAATTCTACGGCAAATCGAGAAGTTTGGCAAGCCATTGTCCAGGTTCAATACATTTGAGACACTGAGACATGAGGAACCTCATAACCAACACTTCGAATATACTCGGCAGGCGTCCTATATTTCAATGCCTGATG
>RFGJ01000428.1 GCA_003696665.1 Gammaproteobacteria bacterium
ACGGCCACGGCCAGGTTGACCAGCAGGCGGAACCGCTGCTGCCACTGGGGTGCCTGCTTCCCGGCGGCAAAGTAGCAGCCGCCCTTCAGGGGGACGATGATGGGGGAAGCGTAGTAATCAGCCAAGGGTACCATTATGACTTTTGTCCTGTTTTTGTGGGGTGATGACCTGGGCGATGCGTAAAAAGATAAAGTAAAATAGCGTTATCGTTTGATTTAGGAGGTCGTGATGAAAGTCCGTCATGTTGTTATTGCCGCTATGCTTACGTTGCTTGTGCTCGGGATCGGGATTGGAACTATATCCACCATGGTGTTCGTAGACCATATTCGGATTGTGGAGAGAGATGTCACCGTAATCCCCACGACGCCACCATTTTACGCTTATACGGCGGTACAGACGCACGGTTTGTACCCTCAGGCCGCCACCGCCAAAGGGGTGGAAATGGCAGTGGTGAACGCATGGTTGATGGAAACTTGCGGCGAGCGCACCCCGTGGGTACCTGGCTATTTGTTCCTCGTAGTAGAGCCTCAGATTGTGAATCATACCGACCGACCCATACCGTGGTCATTTGCTTTGTACGACGACGTGGAGAACAAATTCGTTGGAAGCAGTGCAGAAGAATGCGTTACCGATCCATACAAGCCGGTTTTCACTGTTTTACCTGCTCAGCAGGCTCGGGGCGTTCTAAAGTTCGAGATTCCACCTGATGTTGCTGGCGTGCATCCTCATTTGCAGTGGAAATCGGACGATTTGTTGGTGATTTTGGACGTTTTTCTTGATCCGGGCGATATACAATTGCCATCCCAAGAGCCCCGCCCACAAGAAACCCCGACATCCACACCATAACCAATAGCGTCTTCGTGGCGGCGTCAATCCCAGACTGAGAAGTTGGTAGATCGTAGTATGCCGAGGCCGCCGCGTTGACCGTAGCAACATATGCCTGTTGGGTTGCCGTGGCTGGCGGTAAGGGGGGGACATTCATCCTGGCCTGATGTGTGATCGTAGCCTGGAGCGTTCGTTCGACTGCTACATGCATTTCGTTCCAGGCTTGTTGCGTTGCCGTGGCTCGTAATGCCGCGGCACTTAGGGGTGTTGGCGTGTATGTGTGGACAGAAGCCCCGACGCAGGCCGCGAGAAGGAACATAGAGGCGGATGAGAAAATCAATGCCCAAAAACCATATTTGTTCATCGTCCTAATCTCCAAACATATGCTGCACGGCGTCGAGGGCGCACAATTCCTTTGCAGCGCGCCGCACGGCGGTCAGTTCCTTGCGCATGATGATGTTGATGCGTGCCATGGTGACGCAGTACGGGTCGATGTCCTGCCCGTAGAGCGCTACCAGGTCGTCATAGCCGCGTTCGCGGGCCACGTCCCAGGCGGCGATGAGCATGACACCGGAGCCGCAGGCCGGGTCGTAAACGCTGATTTTGCCGTCTTCGTTGGTGCGGGCGATTTCGAGGGCAGCGGCGCGGTCGGAGGGCAATTGCATCTCGGCCATCATGCGGGCGACATTCCATGGGGTGAAAAACTGCCCGGCGTCCTTGTTGGGGTAGCCGACG
>RFGJ01000429.1 GCA_003696665.1 Gammaproteobacteria bacterium
GACGTCGAAAGACGCTATACGGCCAGTTTGCTGGGCTTGCCGCTTGCCCGCCATACCTATATCGCCGGACGGTTTGCAGGGATCGCCGTTTTTTTGCTGGTGTGCGGGGCGTTTCTTGGCCTTTGTGGTGGTGTGGTTGTCTGGTTTATGCGCGCGGATATGAGCGCCGGCTTGGCTCTGAACTGGTTCAATTTGGTGCTGGCCGTTTGGGGGGATATCTGCAGGTCCATTTTGCTACTGGCTCTGGCCGTTTTGTTTTCATCAATCAGTACATCCCTTTTTCTGCCTGTTTTTGGCACGCTGGGGATCTATCTGGCAGGTTCTGCATCTCAGGAGGTCATGGATTATCTGGCAACTGAGGCGGGCAAGCAACTTCCGCAAGCAACGAGGACGATTGCGGAAATATTGTATTTTATCCTCCCCAATTTTTCCGTTTTCGATTTCAAGGTTCATGCGGTTTATGGCCTGGCGACGCCGCTCAAAGGCGCCATGTTCGCCGCGGCCTATTTTGTCGTTTATGGCGGTATCGTTCTTCTTTTGGCTATCCGACTTTTCAGTCGGAGGGAATTGCCATGAAAAAATGGCTTTGGCCGGTTCTGTTCCTTGCTGTTTATGTGAATCTTGTGGTCCCGCTGAAATCTTTCATGGACAACAGGCCGGTTGCGGTCAAACTTGGTTATCTTCCGGATGGGAAGGTTTTGCGTTATACGGTTGCTGACCAGAAACCCCTCGTGGCGGAACTGGCTGTCTTGAAAGTGCTGTTTTACTTTGGGTCTCTTGTCGAGCAGTGGCAGAATCAAATTGCCATTCCCCCCGAATACTACAACATGTACAGAATGATTGAATCGGCGGTTCGCCTCGACCCCTATAATATGGATGCCTACTACTTTGCCCAGGCCGCCTTTACCTGGGAAGTCGGCCACGCCGAGGACGTTAATCACCTTCTTTCCTACGGGATGAACTATCGGACCTGGGACTGGTACCTGCCTTTTTTCAGAGGATTCAACGCAGCCTATTTTCTCAAGGACTATCAGTCGGCCGCGGAGGATATGAAAAGAGCGGCAGAGTTGTCCGGCAGTGCGCTTTTCACCAATTTGGCTGCCAGATATTTTTATGAGGCAGGGCATAATGACCTTGGGATTGCCTTTTTGCGGGCAATGGTTCAGCGGGAACGTGATCCCAAGGTCAAAAAGGCGTTTTCACTAAGATTGGAGGCTTTGGAAAAGGTTAAGCAGCTTCAGTCTGCTGTCGTCGCTTACCAAAAGAAATTCGGGCGGTTACCCGGCCAACTTGGTGACCTGGTCACCAGTGGCATGATCGATGCTGTTCCCAGAGATCCCTACGGAGGTCAATTCTATATTCAGCCCGACGGCAAGGTGCGCTCAACAAGTTCGTTCGCCGAATCAAAAAAGAGACGTGTCCAGCAATGAATGCCATCGATATAACAGGCCTTTGCAAAACCTATCGCGGCAAGCGCGGTGCCCGAATCATTGCCCTTTCCGATTTGACCTTGCATGTTGCTCCCGGGGAGGTTTTGGGTTTTTTGGGGCCCAATGGGGCCGGCAAGAGTACAACGATCAAGATTCTAACCGGTCAAATCTGCCCTGATTCCGGTGTGGCCAAGATATTCGGTGTTGATTCCTTGTCAGACAAGGCCCGTCTCAGGATTGGGTACTTGCCGGAAAATCCCTCTTTTTTCCATTTTATGACGGGCACTGAATACCTGAATTTGGTTGGGCGCCTTTACAACATGAGCCATCAGGCAATTCTTCAGGAGTCAGAGCGGGTTTTGTCGCTGCTCGAACTTGAGAAGGCAGCCAAACGACCCATCCGTGGTTACAGCAAGGGGATGGTGCAGCGGCTCGGGTTGGCCCAGGCCCTTCTGCATGATCCTGACCTCTACATTCTTGACGAGCCAATGAGTGGCCTTGATCCCATTGGCCGGGCATTGGTTAAAAAAATTATCAGACATTTGAAGGAACGGAAGAAAACGGTTTTTTTCAGCACCCATATCACCGCCGATGTCGAAGAAATTTGTGACAGGGTTGCTGTAATGGTTGATGGACGCCTGCAGGTACTTGAATCAGTCCATGATTTGTTGAAAAAGGGAATCGAAGGTTATCGTGTTGTTGGACGTATGCCGGGATATGGTTCCGCACAGCGGGTTGTTGCATCGCAAGAACTGAAAAAGACACTTGAAAGTTTGCTTCTCGAAGATTTTCAGGTTGAGAGAATAGAGCCTGTTCGCAAGAATCTGGAAGATTTCTTGCTCAAGACTATCCGGGGAGAGGCGAATGAAGATAGGTAGAAATTTCCAGCTCCTCTTCCTGGTTTTTGTCGTCTGTGGCGTCTTTTATCCATCCCTTTTTGCCGGCATCAATTCTGTTGATGACTGGCGCATGTTTCAGGACCTGGAGGAGATGGCGCGGGGAGACTGGTGGTCGCTCTTTTTGCCGACATCCGGCTTTTACTATCGTCCGCTGCTGATGCTGACCTTTCTTATTGACTTCACGTTTTGGGGGCAGGTGCCGTCCTTCTATCATCTTGGAAACATTTTCATCCATGCCGCCAATGTAGGTCTCGTTTTTTGGGTGACCGATTCCCTTCACAAACTTGCCCGGCCAAATGAAGAGCCTGGTCCATGGCCTTTGCTTGCCGGATTGCTGTTTGCGGTTCATCCAATCGTTACCGAATCGGTTGATTGGATTTCAGGTCGCACTGACTTGTTGGGCTGTTTCTTTGTCCTGTTGGCAACCCGGGCCCTTGTCGCGGCTTGCAGTCGTCAACAAATCAGGTTCGTTCTGCTTGGGATCCTGGCGGCCATGTTGGCCATTATGTCCAAGGAGATAATGGTTTTTTTTCTGCCGGCCGGAGCTTTTATGCTTTGCAGATTGTCTCCAGTTTCGCTGAACAAGGCTTGGTGCCGCCGGTCGATGACAGTGTTTTTGACTCCTTTTGTTTTTATGGGAGGTCTCTATTTCGCTCTGCGCACATGGAGATATGGCCTCGGATCAGGATTTTCCTACCTGTTGCACAGATACGACTACAGCCTGTTCGACACGGTCCGGGTCTTTTTTAAGGCGTTTGGTTTTTACATTAAGAAACTGTTTTTTCCCTTGCCCCTGAATTTTGCCATCGTGAGTGCGTCGGATGCCTATGTCTGGCTTGGAATCGCATCGGCTGTAGCCATGTTGTTTATGCTGCGCCGACGGCACACGGGGGTTGATCTGATACTGGCCGGATTTTACCTGGTCTTTCCTGGGGTGCTGATTGCCCTGACAAACATCGCCTGGACGCCTTTGGCGGAGAGGTATATCTACCTGTCGACGGTTTTTGTGGTGATGGGCCTGGTTCACCTTTTGCGTGACTTTTCCTCCAGGATGCGCCGCGAACCCGTTTTCGTGGCTGGCGTGGCTGTCCTCCTTTTGCCTATGACGGTTGCCACGGTCGAGCGCAATTTCGTTTGGCAGGACAATGCTCTCCTCTACGCTGATACTGAAAAAAAATCCCCTGATTTTAGTTTGTTGGATAATGAATTGGCGGTTGCACTGATTGATCGTGGTGATTTGACGCGAGCTGAGGCTGTTTTGGCCAGAGGCAAGAAATCAGCTGATGCCTCCCCCTTGCTGTATATCAATCAGGCCCGTATTTACGTTGCTCGGAAGGAATTTGCCAAGGCCAGGTCTGAGATTTTACAGATATGCAAGGATAAACGGCTCGCTAACCTGGATGCTCTGAAGATGTTGGCAAAAATTGATGAAATGATGGCCTATGAGGGGGAGAACATTGATCTTCATGACCTCGCTGATACCTACCGGGTTTTGGCAACCAGGAGCAACGATCCATTTTACGATTACAAATATGCCAAACTGCTCTACAAGTTTGGCCGGAAAAAAGACGCCTTGGTGTATTTTCGGAACGCCTTTTATGATTCCAATGAAGGTGCGTATTACAGACCGGCGGCTGAAAAATATATGCTCAGGCTTCAGGCAGAAATACAATGATTGCATTTTGGGGGTTGATCCGTCCGCACCAGTGGCTCAAAAACCTCCTGCTGCTGTTCCCACCTTTTTTGGCGGGGAGGCTGCTGGGCGAGTCTTATTCTTTGCCGGGACTTTTGCTTCCTGTTTTTTGCTTCTGTTTGGCATCGAGTGCCACCTACATCATCAATGATATCCTGGATGTTGAGCTGGATCGACGCCATCCGCGCAAGTGCCGAAGGCCACTTGCTTCCGGAAAAATCTCTGTCC
>RFGJ01000430.1 GCA_003696665.1 Gammaproteobacteria bacterium
GTAGAAGGTCGCACTGCTCATGCCGTGTTCGCGGCACAGTTCGGGAACCGGCGTTCCAGCCTCGGCCTGCTTGAGAATTCTGATGATCTGATTGTCTGTATATCGTGATTTACGCATGTGGAATCTCCTGTTGCTAAGTTACCGGAAAATTCCACTTATGGATACCTCTTTTTTTTGGGGGGAATACCTTACCATCACAAGCCGCTTCATACCCGGTCGGATCCATGCCCGTGAGCGGGTTGTTCAGGATATAGCTGTAAGGGTTCAGACCCTGACTGTTGCCGTTGCATTGGATAAATGGGTCGACTGAGAGGAAATGGGCACAACGATACCCAAATTCTCAAGATTCAAAAAAATAGAGCCAACCGGTGTAAAACTGGAATCTGGCGCCATCACAGTTGGTGATACATTTTGAAGATCGGGTCGAGCGTACCTGAGTCTCTAAACCAGCGGCTGACACAGAATAATGAACACCCTCAGGGAATACCCTTCTTACCTAGAAAAAAGTCCCTTCGCAACGCTACTGATAAAAGTAGTCAACTCATCACTCTCTCCGTCATAGACATGAAACATGAGCACCCCGTTTTTCTTAGTATAATAAACGACGTTCCATATATGTGATTTACTATCTATTTTCTTAACAATCACGACCTGAGACTTATACGTCATTCCCAGTATCTTAATATCCTCAATAGATACCTTCTCATATGTGTAGCCATCATATTCCCATTTACTTGGCAGTTCCGACCAGTCTTTTCGTAATGCAAAATTCAGATATGGACTACTTATACACGTCCATGCTGACGTCTTCTTACACGAAAATGATGGCATTACAGCATCTCGAAGAATCACAATATTTTCGGACAAATTAAATATCAATTTTGATCTTGCATAGAAAACTTGGTCCTTTTCTGACCAAATTGCAGGCTGTGCAGTGTATTCATATACATGACCGCTAACACAATGAGCACTAGCAACAAACATAGAAAAGAGCAGTAGATGTTTCATTGGACGCCACCTATAATTCTGGACCATTTGTCAGCTTTAACTTCAAATCCACCTCGACCCCACTGTTTCATAAATCTGCTTTTCTTAGCATCATACATCCTGCTAACAATCGTATGACTAGCTTCGTGATATGTTATTTTTCTCAGCCCGGCAACCCCTTTGGGAATCGAGTCGTAAATCCGTGCTCGGCTAGCGATGCTACCTTGCCCTGAAGAAGACAGGCCATGCCTATAAACATCAATAATTCCTTTAAAATACTTAACTTTTCGTTCTCCGTTGAAAAACGACCTATCTTTCTTATACATTTTCTTAAACAAATCGAAAGACTTTCGATCAGTCCAACTCAAAGATCCTTGCGCAACATCATCATTTTCGACATGATGATATTCCCAGCTGGTTTCATCAAAAGCTCTCAGTGCTTCTTGCGCCTGTTCTACGTACTCTCCATGAGCGATCAGGGTCAAAAGCTTATTTCTATATTCTGATATGGCTTGATCCAGAGCCTGCAGGACTTCTAAATCCTCACTTGAGAGTTCTTCGACCTCCACACCATAGATCTTTAAATATTTTGGAGTCCAATTTGACTCAACATTTTCTTGCTGCCCTCTCTGAGATTGACTGCCTATACTGTCGGCCTGGCCGGTAGGTTTCGAATTCTTAGTCTTCCCATTGTCCTTACGCGCTTTCCGAGCCGCAGCATAATCGATGATCTGACAAGAACTGTTTACCTTGCATATTGAGTCAATATTTGGCCTTTTCTTTTTTTCCGGCGCAGGTTCAGGAGCCTCTCCACATCCCTTTCCTTCATCAACTGTCTGACAAGAGTATCCGCTAGGGTCTTTCCCCGCCAGCGGGTTGTTCAGGATATAACTGTAAGGGTTCAGACCCTGACTGTTGCCGTTGCCTTGGATAAATGGGTCGACGGAGAGGAAGCGTCCTAAGACTCGGCCGTTCATATGGATAAGCTGGACATCATCCAAATGTTCATGGCCGGTAAAGCCACGGGTGGTGGTGCCACGGTTATCCACCACATGGTATTGCTCAACCGTGCTCGCTGCATTGAGCAGCCCACCTGAGCTGGTCAAATCGCCTTTTAATTGTAGACCCCATTCAAATGCCTGGCCTTGTGTTCTAAACAGGCCATTTGTCCACTCGTTACCAAATCTATCTAAATAACCGCCATAGGGGGCTCTAGCCAAAGGCTTTGATCTTGCCCACCAAAAGTGGACGCGCCCCTAAACAATTTCCATCACCTCAAATGCGCTAGTCTTTTTTCTAAATCCAACGCTATTTTTCTAACAATACTTTCACTTGCAGAAGTCGGTGCAACAAGGGAGTTCCCATAGGGATCTTCATGTCTCAACTCGAACTCCTGTCCCTCAGCTTTAAGCGTCCATCGCCTAGCATCAGGACCATCAATACAATTGATGATTTCAACAGAATATTCATTCTTCAAGAATTGGATCAATTTGTCGAACCCATCCCATCCGGGTACAGCACAAATGTCAACCTCTAGCGGCTTGCCAGGTTTATCAGAAAATAGTATGTTTTTTAATCCGCTCATACCTTACCTCGACAATCCCAATGCAGCATCAACACCTGCATTTGACCGTTGCGATCCACCCAAAACATAGCGCCAAACGTCATCCCCTCTTAACCCTCGACCATAGGCTTTTCTCACAACATCTTGTAAGGTTTTTGGTTCTGGAAGCGACGCCGCAGCTGCCCGATCAGCCATGAGCTCACGTGCTTGCAACTTAATATAGTTACGCAATTTGAACGCTTGAAGGGCTTGCTCTCTAAGCGGAAGACTAGAATCAATTTTCGATGGAATAGCATCAAGTTGCTGGTGATACCACTTTCTCGTAGCTTCATTACTTAAGGAACCGGGCTTCGGTAGTCCTTTCGTAACTTCCTCCTCAACTCTAAGTCTAGCAGATTTTTCTACAGCCTTCTCGCGACGAACTAGGCGTTTGATGATCTTTTGGGCGCGTTTATAGCCTTTGCCAAGCAAACGCGTCAC
>RFGJ01000431.1 GCA_003696665.1 Gammaproteobacteria bacterium
GAAGGATGCGAATCGTATGTTGTGGCTATCGAAGTCCCAAACCAAATGGCAAGCGGTTTGTCTATCGGGCGTGTTGACCGTGGCGCCGTGTGCATTGGCAGGCAAGATAGATCCAGTGCGTGTGACTTGGGCCGGCTATACCTCTCGCAGCATCCTTCTCACCATGACGGACGAGGATTCGCCAACGAACTTATTTTCGCCGGCGCAAAGACTGTCGTGGGCGCGTTGGGTGGGTATGCCCGATAACGTCAATTTTGATGGCAGTTTGGGGCCCGCGCCGTCGTTTGTCCCGGATAGCTGGTTGCCAGAATCTTGGGCCAGTTCATTTCGAGAAGCTGAATTGCCTGAGTACCATCATGTCTTGTTCGGCGCAGGGACCAATGGTGAACGGGAATCGATTTTGGCAGTTAACCGTCGTGGCGCGGATTCACCATGGGTGCTGGGGGGCTCGCTTGAGCATCTTGGGAGCAATGGTGAAGTCCATAACATGTTTTTAGAGGATGATGATGGAGCAGCCCGTGAGGCGTCGCAGTTCCGCCTCCATTTGGCCTGGTTGGACGAAAACTGGTTCACAGGGCTGGAAGTGGCGCGACGACACCTACGGACGGGTGATGATTGGGTGAGGTGGTTTGAGTTGCCACAACGCGTACGCAATACAGATGTCGTCGGATACGACAAGACGACCGCCGATGGTGCCCATTGGTTTTGGCACGGACATTGGGGGAGTGGTGGCACCCTTCGGTTAGACAGCGAGTACACCGAAGCCACCCGAAATATCCTGCAAGATGTCGATGGGAACCCAGCACGGGTGGAGATGTTTGGCTTGCAATCTGAATTGACCAAATGGGCGCATCGGGCGCAACTGGATTATGTGTGGGCGAGCGGCGGTGTGTCGGGGCTTGATATCAGCTGGCAAGAGGAGCAAATCCAGGAGAGTAGCCTAAATTGGGGACTGTTGCTGCCGTCCTTGCCTTTAGAACAGGTTTTTCTGGGATTCCTGTCCGACCAAACGACCACCCGAAAGGCGTCGGTCGTTTATCACCAGTGGCAAGTCAAGGACGACTTGACCGCGCGTGTGTCGTGGCAGAATGTGGACTGGTCGTATGACCGGAAAGAAGCGGACAAAGCCAGCGTGCCAGGACTTTTGCCAGACGACAGTTTGTTCCGGGCAGCCGCCAGCGAAGGTCAGTTTGATGCAGAACTTTGGCAGCTTGGCTTGAATTGGCAATATTCAGAGCACAGCGCGCTGCAATTTGAGCTGGCCGAAACATATGCCCCTGGAGGCGTTTCCTACAATTTGGTCACTGGCCTCCGAAGCCCTTTTCGACCAGAGACGGGAAACCGAATCGAACTGAAGTACGTGTTCGAGCCATTGCCATGGTCGCATCAATTATCCGTGTGGCGAGAGGTGGTGGACGATAAGCAAATCCTGGTCTTTGCCAGAATTGAGAACCCCTACAGCTCGCTTATCATCAATGTGCCACAGGGATTTATCCAGGGAATCAGCTATGAAGGCGGCTGGCACAGTGAAAACACCGATGTCGTTTGGTCCTTTGTGTGGCAAGACTCGGGCTTTTCAAATCTTGGTCCGGGATTTCGACGCCTTCGCGATCGCGAGTGGCCGCTGTCGCCAGCGCGTCAGTTTCAATTCCTTGTCAATCACCGGTTCTCTGATCGGTGGTCATTTGGCGTAGAAGTGCAGTCTATGTCGGCACAGTGGCTTGATGTCCAAAGTCCGTCGGAAGACAAATTGCCCGAATGGACCAGCATTGGTGGGAAGCTGCGCTATGAGCGGGGCGCTTGGGCAGTTGAATTGTGGGGCACCAACTTGACCGACACAATCATCTATCGCTATCGGTCGATAGGATCAAATACTGCGATGGTCGCCGATGGTCGGCAAATTGGCATTCGTGTGGAGTGGACGAGAGAAAAAACACAATGAGATATTTGCATGCGATGATTCGTACCAACGATCCTGAAGGCTCGATCCGATTTTATTGTGACGGGCTGGGTTTGCAGTTATTACGCACCAAAGAAGTGCCGGAAGGACGGTTCACCCTGTATTTTCTCGGCGAGTCAGAGGCAAGCCCAATGATAGAACTGACCTATAACTGGGATGAACGTGAGTACACCAGTGGCGACCAGTTCGGTCATCTCGCCTTTGGTTGTGAGGATATTTACGCTGCATGCGAACATTTGCAGTCGATGGGGGTGGCGATTCTACGGCCGCCCCGTGATGGCCGCATGGCGTTCGTCAAGGATCCAAACGGCATTTCTATTGAGCTTTTGCAGATGGGGGCGCCTTTGCCAGCCAAACAGCCGTGGGTGGATATGCCAAATCAAGGAAGCTGGTAAATGATGGACAATATCCGTTTGACCCAATATAGCCATGGGGCAGGTTGCGGTTGCAAGATTGCACCTCAGGTACTTTCCGAGATCCTTGCGGCTTTGCCAAAAACCGCACCCAGCCCGAACCTGTTGGTCGGCCACGGCAGTCGTGACGATGCGGCGGTATTTGACCTCGGTGATGGCACGGCGGTGATTTCGACCACCGATTTCTTCATGCCCATTGTCGATGACCCTTATATGTTTGGACAAATTGCTGCGACCAACGCCTTGAGCGACGTATACGCGATGGGGGGCAAGCCATTGATGGCGATTGCCATACTCGGCTGGCCGATCGACAAACTTGGACCGGACGTCGCAGCACAAGTGCTTGCGGGTGGGCAAGCCGCCTGCCAAGGCGCTGGGATTGTCATTGCAGGAGGGCACAGCATAGATGCGCCGGAGCCAATCTTCGGACTGGCCGTGACTGGCCGTGTCCCGATTGCTCGCCTCAAGCGAAATGACACAGCCAAGCCAAATGACCGGCTATTTTTGACCAAGCCACTAGGGGTTGGCATTTTGTCAACGGCGGAAAAGAAAGGCTGGTTGGCTGGTGATGACAATGTGGCGCGCCGCTGGATGTGTCAACTGAACCACGTCGGGGAGCAACTTGCGGCGTTGCCGGGGGTGCATGCGATGACCGATGTGACAGGGTTTGGTTTGGCTGGCCATTTATTAGAAATGTGTCAGGGGGCAGGTGTCAGTGCGACCTTGGACAGCAACAAAATTCCGGTGCTGGATGAAGCGTGGCACTGGTTAGACAAAGGGGCTGTGCCTGGAGGCACGGCACGGAACTTTGCAAGTTATGGTCAGCATCTGCGTGTCTCTGATAATCGATGGCGCGATATTTTATGTGATCCACAAACCAGTGGTGGCTTGTTGATTGCTGTGGATGCCAGCGCGGCAGAGGAGGTCAGGCAGCTGCTCGCTGAACAAGCATTGCCTGCCGAACCCATCGGTCAACTGGTTCCGGCAGGTGATGGGCTTTCTGTGTCACTGGTCTGACTGACGCTTACGCAACAGTCGGTCAATTTCGGCAAAAAGTTTGCGTGCGCTTCCCGTCATCCCTGCATCAGTGCGGTAGCGGCCATTGACCACAAAGGTCGGCACGCTGTCAATGCGGAAGCGGCGCGCTAGCTGCTCGGCGTCTTCAAGTTCCTGTTTTAACGCATCACTGGCCAGCGTGCTTTCGACTTTGGCACGAGGGATGCCAAGCGCCACGAAGAATGAGATCAAGTCTTCATCAGTCGCAATTGGACGACGCTCAACATGAATGCGTTGGAAGACCATGGGGTGACTTTTGTCGAGCACGCCAAGAAGCTCACCCAAGTAGTAGGCGCGCATGAGCACGCGGCCCTGTGGTCGCCCAAAACTCACTGGAACACGGACGAACGCCACCGATGGCGGGAGCTTTCGACGCCACGCCTTGACCATAGGTTCCAACTGGTAACAATGTGGACAGAAATAGCCGAAAAACTCGAAGACGGTTGGTTGCGAGACTTCAAGTGGTTCCGGCACAATTCGGTAGGGGCCGTCGGGCTTTGGTTCGCAGCCAGCGATGAACACAAACGCCACGGCCAATGTTAAGCGTGCTACGAATTTCGTCATCACGTGTCTCCTATGGACGATAGACCAGCACATTGTCGTGCCCTTTTTCTTTCAGTTCAACGGCTTGCATTTGGCTCATCACGCCACGATCGCAATAGAGCAAATAACGTCTGCTGTGATCTAATTCAGGAAACTTTCGACCCAGCTCGTAAAATGGGATGGAAAGCACTTGGTTATTGGTCAGATGAAGCGGTTTGGCTTCCTGTTCGTCTGGATGGCGGACGTCGATGATCACATCATCCTTTTGCGGCGTAGCCACAATGGTGACATCGTGCAATGTTTTGACGCTTTCCATCACTTGATCGATTGGGGTCACTTGTGCCTTGGCCACGGCTTCGTCGAGTAAGTGCATATCCATTTTGGCTTCTTCGGCAAGTACATCTTCGAGTTTGGCGGCGGTGTGCGGACGATCAGAAATCACACCACAATACTCGGGCATGGTCTTGGCGAAATCTTCGGTGCCGATTTCTCGTGCCATGCGGATGATTTGCTCCTTGTCCCAACAGGCGAGCGGGCGAAGAATGAGAGCGGGTGTTGCCTGATCGATGACGGACAGGTTGATCATGGTTTGGCTGGAGACTTGTGCGATGCTTTCGCCAGTGACCAGTCCTGGAATGTCCCAGCGTTTTGCCAGTGAAGCTGCCGCACGCACCATGCAACGTTTGAGAATGACGCCCATATAGGAGTGATGTACTTTGGTGAGAATTTCACCGACGACATCGGCAAAGGGGACCGAAATAAAGTGGACACGCTGCGATGCGCCGTAACGTGACCACAAATAATGGGCCACCTGTTTGACACCGACTTCGTGCGCCAGGCCGCCGAGGTTAAAAAAGCAAAAGTGGGTACGAACCCCGCGCTTCATCATAAGAAAGCTGGACACCGTCGAATCAAAGCCACCTGATATCAGGGACAGACAGCTCTCTTGGCCACCAAGTGGGTAGCCTCCAAGCCCTTCGTAACGGGCGCCGACGATGTGCAGTTTTTGATCCTTGATTTCTAGTGTCACCTGGACTTCTGGTTCGGTTAACGAGACACCTTTCGGCTTGCCGGCCGCATAAAGTGCAGCCCCTACGGCGCGTTCTATGTCACCAGACTTGAACGGATGTCGACCAGCACGCTTGGCGCGCACGCAGAACGTTTTTCCGGTGATTTGGTTCGCATAGATTGGGCAGACAATGTTGATAATGTCATCGAGCGTTTCGAACGTGTAGGTATCGACGCGGAGGAAGTGGTGGATGCCGGGGGTGCGTTTGAGGATATCAATCACTTCCGCTTGCTGGGCTTCATTGAGCGTTGGGGCGTGAATGGTAATTCTGTCCCAGCTGCCCACCACGTCGATACCAGACGCAATCGGTTTAAGCAGTCGCCGAATATTGTTGCGCAATTGTTTGACCAGGCGCTGGCGAACGGTCTTACTTTTGATAATGATTTCCGGAAAGATTTTGACGATTAGTTGCATAGTGATGCGGCACGATTAGGCTGGCGCAGAATTATACCTGTTATTGCAGGAAATTTCAGAAAGTGTATTGCATTCGCGCAACGCCTTATGTGTCCGCGGCAGCGTGCGTTATAATGTACATCTTTCCTGCAATTGGTCACACTTATGCTGTCTGAAAGCTACTGGCGCCGTTTTTCGGGCATCGCTCGTCTTTATGGACGCGATGTCATGTCACATTTTTCCCAAGCGCATGTCATGGTCATTGGCTTGGGTGGTGTTGGCACTTGGGCAGCAGAAGCGCTGGCGCGTTCTGGCATTGGTTACCTTAGTCTGGTCGATTTGGATGACATTTGCGTCAGTAACAGCAATCGCCAGTTGCACACGCTTGCCTCCACCATTGGCCAGTCCAAGACACAAGTGATGGCGGATCGGTTACGTGACATCAATCCCGAGCTGGAGGTGCGCTGTGTCGAGGATTTCATCAGTACCGATAACATTCCCGAAATTGTCACCGAACAAATTGATGTGGTGGTGGATGCCATCGACAGCGTGATTTCAAAAGCTGCTCTCATTGCTTGGTGCAAGCGTCGAAAAATAAAAATTATTGTGTGTGGCGGAGCGGGTGGCCAAATCGATCCACTGGCGGTGAATGTGAAGGATCTCGCTAAAGTGCAGGGTGATCCGCTGCTTGCCAAAGTGCGTCACGAATTGCGTCGAAATTATGGCTTTTCACGTAATCCGAAACGAAAATTTTCGATTGAAGCCGTGTTTTCGACGGAACAGTTGATTTACCCATGGGCGGATGGCCGCGTTTGCCGGTCACGCCCGCCAGAAAATGGCCCACAAAAGTTAGACTGCAGCGACGGGTTTGGGGCGGCCAGTTTTGTCACTGGCACCTTTGGGTTCGTGGCGGCGGCACGTGCCCTTCATTACCTGGCCAATCGGGCTCAGCCCTCGTCCGCTAAGACCGCTGACAGCACTGATTGAAGGCCATGGCGCCGACTGTCGGGCAGTCGGCGGCTCATGCCAACGATCTCAAAAGCGGCGAGAAGATTGTCGACTGTATGTTGCCGCGGTGATAGAAAGTGGTCATAAGACTGCAATAGCCTGAGTTGCCCGCACACGACTTTGGATGGCGACCACGCAGCCCACGGGATCACGCCCATTCCGGGCTGGCGTACCAGATACACGGGCACTTCACAGCCCGCGATGCGATAATCTTCGCTTTGCCAATCTTCCGGCCAAGCTGGCAAAGCCTTGGCCAGTTCAATCATCAATTTCTGCTGCGTTTGCCATGGCTTTCCTTGCAGTTCGGCGGCAAGCTCAGACCAGTCAGGTGGAGAGAAAAATGGCATCAGTGGATTCATTGCAGCAAGTCCAAGGCATACTCTAGGGCGTTGAGGCACTGATCAATATCATTTTCGGTATTGTAAACGCCAATTGAAATACGCACCGCGCCAGGCAAATGCCACTTCTCGTAGAGCGGATGAGCGCAATGTTGGCCGGCGCGAACCATCACCCCCTGTTCATCTAGCAAAGTCGCCACGTCATAGGGGTGAATGCCATCAATCACGAAGCTCAGCAGTGGTACGCGCGGCAACCCGGGCTCACCGAGTAAGCGAAGCCCCGGAATGGACTTAAGACCATGCAACAGACGTTGGGTAAGCTGATGCTCATGCGTGCGTATCGCTTTAAGATCTTGACTCGCTAGCCATTGCACTGCCGCATGCCAGCCAATGGCGCCAATGATGTTGGGGGTCCCCGCTTCGAAGCGAAGTGGCAGTTGGGCGAACTGGACGTCATCCAAGGTGACCCGGGCAACCATCTCACCGCCAAACATGACGGGATCCATTTCTTCTAAGCGTTCTGGTTTCGATAACAAGGCGCCAATGCCGGTTGGGCCATACATTTTGTGTGCTGACAGCGCGACAAAATCCACATCCAGCTGTGAAAAAGAAAACTGTAAGTGTGCGCCCACTTGTGCAGCGTCGATCAGTATTTTAGCGCCATTGGCTCTGACCAAGGCGGAGATTTCGTCAATGGGCTGAATAATGCCCGTCACATTGGAAGCAAAATGGAGCGCGACAAGCCGCGTCTTGGGTGTCAAACAAGCTTCCAGATCATCAAGGCAAATCTGCCCGTCTGTCGTCAGTGGACAGTAGATGACTTTCACGCCGTATCGTTGCAATTGCTGCCATGGGACAAAGTTGGCGTGGTGTTCAGCGAGCGACACCACAATTTCTTCGCCGGCCTTGATATGGCGCTTGGCCCAGCCGAATGCGACAAGGTTGATCGCCTCAGTAGTGCCACGTGTCCAGATCAGCATATCGTCAGCGCCCACGCCAAACCAATC
>RFGJ01000432.1 GCA_003696665.1 Gammaproteobacteria bacterium
TGATACTAATCGCCCTTGATTCACCGGCCGGGCTTCAATAAAGGCGCAGTTTGTTATTTCCTTGCGCATGGATGGAAGTATTGCCTGGATGTCGGGAGCCAGGAAGAACAGACTCGGACCCAGGCTCGACATTCCGACGGCGGATGCGCCCAGACTGTAAAGCCGCTCTTCCAGTTCCTGAATCTTCTCCCCGTGGCGGGTTCGCTCCGCTTTTTTCCAAGCGCATTCCTGAAGCTGCCGAATGGCCTCCTCAAATGCAGCCTTGTTATGCTCGCGAACCGCCGCGAACGCCCCTGCGATGGCCCAATGCATGGTTCGATACACCTCGTCTTCGGGAATCGGGCATGTTTCGGCAAAGAATTCCTTTTCCTCATCCTCATTAAGGGAAGGAATATGCTCTGGAATGCACAGGCCTATGGGCCAATCCGGCATGGGGGAACGGCTTAAAAGCAATGGGAGTTCAATATCCCCGTTTAGCTGGGAAGATGGGGCGAGCATGCAGCCATCATTCTTTCGTCCAAGGTCAATAATCATGCCCCCGGTAAAATAGGAGTGTATGCCGATACCGGAGGTTCCCCCACGCCCGGACAAGCGAATCAATTCATCGTCAGAGGCTTGATGGTTATTGACATGCATCAGACCTTCCAGCGCCGCTAGCCGGATGGCTGTCCCGGTGCCGAAGCCTGAATGCGCGTTGGCCTCGCCATGAATTTCAATGGCCACTGCACGATTCAGGCCAAGTTTCTCCTTGGCCTTCCGCAGAACTTCGACCAAACGTCCAATGCCAACATCACTCATCCCCCGCCGTCGGAAATCTTCGACAGAAAAATCATCACTTGGGATGACCTGAACCTTCAACGATGGCGCACAAATGCTGAAACCAATGCCGCCATTTAATCGGGGCATTTTTCCATTCATTGAAAACAGAGACAGATGGAGTCGAGGGTTTAAGGATATTGATGTCATTGACTTAAGCTTGGTCGTCGTTTCTTTTCCATTCAGCATCAAAATATTCGATATATTTTTGCGGAAGAGTAGCACTTCTATCAAGATGAAGCGCCGGCGTATCCATGCTTGCTAGGTGAGGGAAGAAAGGCCCAATAATGACTTCATCATCGGCCAGAAAAAAACTATGACTTTCTTCGTGATCAAAATAACGATAAGAAAAATCGTTGAATTCTAACTTTAGTTCATCCAACCGTTTTTTGGATGCATTAGCTTTACCTTTGTCTGATGGGGACAATCTATCGGGGCAAGGTAGAAGAAATCTAACCGAAACTCCTCGACCTAGTGCTTCCAGAAGAAATGTAGCCTCTTTATGGCTCCCGTCTCTATTCGCAAAATCCTCCAAAAAGTGGAAGGCAGTTTTGCCAATGAGGCGAATTTCCTTCTTTGCTCCTTTAATTAGTTTCCCGTAGTAAGCTCTATCA
>RFGJ01000433.1 GCA_003696665.1 Gammaproteobacteria bacterium
GCTGACCAACTTCATCCTGGGCAATCACGCCCACGTGGTGGCCATCCACGAGCCACCCGAACTCGTCGAGCACCTGCGCCGGCAGGTGGCCCGGATGCACTTTCTCGAAAAAATTTGACCACCCGAAAGGGGGTGGGGAAGTGAGCCCCCTACCCATGGGTGGAAATTTGTCCGTGAAAACACGAGCATTGATGAGATCCTACTTCAAATATTGGGCTAAGGCTGGTGAAGGAGAGGAGTATCACTTGTTGCCCTATCATAGCCTGGACGTGGCTGCCTGTGCAGTGGTGCTGTTTGAGAAAGTGCCCTATTGGCAAAGGCACCTGCTGACCTTGTTGGGCAGAGAAAAAGAAGAGATAAGCACCTGGCTGAGATTTTGGGTGGCATTGCATGACCTTGGGAAATTTGCCGTTTCATTTCAGCGCTTGCGCCGGGATTTGCTGCAAAAACTTCAAGCAAAAGACAGCCAAAAGTCTTATTCCATCCGGCACGATACGCTGGGGTATTTGTTGTGGAAAGAGAGGCTTGTAAAAAAGCTTGACGAGCGTGGCCTGTTGAAGACCACTCGGCGGGCAAGATTTCAGATACCCAATCTGATCATGTCAGTGATGAGTGGTCATCACGGAAAGCCGCCAGATGAAGAAAAGAGAATCATTGGCGATTATTTTGATGAAGAAGAAGACCTGGAAGCAGCCATTGATTTTGTCGAGGATTGGTTGAACAGCTGCAAACTTGGGTGCTTGCCCCTCTTTGAAGATAGCAATCTCAAAATTGCCAGTTGGTGGATAGCAGGGCTTTGTACGTTGGCAGATTGGCTTGGTTCGAACAAGGATTTTTTTCCTTTCGAACGGACTGAAATTTCTTTGGATCACTATTGGGAAAGTGCCCTGAAGCAAGCCGGGAAAGCATTGCGAAAAACAGGATTGTCGCCAGCTGAGCCAGCTGCCAATTTTGAATTGAAAGATTGTTTTGCGAGGCCAATTCCACACTTTCATCCCACTCCGCTGCAAGCCTGGGTTGAAGATAAACAAGTAAAGAGAGGCCCTGCCCTCTACATTCTCGAGGAAGTTACGGGAAGTGGCAAGACGGAAGCTGCTTTGCTTCTGGCTTACAAGCTCATGGTGGCCAATGGAGATGCGGGAATGTATATCGGGCTCCCGACGATGGCTACTGCCAACGGTATGTACCAACGCCTTGCTGCAGGTAAGGTGCCTGTTTATCGTCGGATGTTTCAGCCCTCATTCCATCCAACCCTCGTGTTGGCTCATAGCAGGGCTGATTTCATGTCCACCTTTCACCAGTCGATAATGCCTCAGCCTCCCGAAGAACCAGCTTATGGTGATGGCACTGAGCCTGCCTCTGTTTTTTGCTCCACTTGGCTGGCCGACAGCCGTAAGAAAGCGCTTTTGGCCCATGTAGGAGTAGGTACCATCGATCAGGCCTTGTTGGCTACGCTTGCTGCCAGGCACCAATCTTTGCGTGTCCTGGGATTGCTGGGGAAAGTCTTCGTTGTAGATGAAGTTCATGCCTGTGATGCTTATATGAACAAGTTGCTCGAAAATATTCTTTGGGCACATGCACGTGGGGGTGGTACTGCCATTTTGCTTTCTGCTACTTTGCCTGAAAACCAGAAAAAAAGTTTGATAGGCGCCTTTGCAGGCGGAGCCGGTTGGGAACTTCCAGCGTTGGACTTCAATGAGCATTATCCCCTGGTCACGGAGTTAACCGAAGGCCAACTTCATCAGTATCCCCTCGAAAGCAGGGAGTCTGTCAAGAGACGGGTGGATGTTTCGTTCGTGCACGAACAGGGTGATATTCTGGATCTTGTCAGGGAAAAAGTGCGTGAAGGCAAGTGTCTCTGCTGGATTTCCAATACAGTCAGGGATGCTCAGGCGAGGTATGAATTTCTGAATCAAAACGTCGAACAAGCTACTATAGAACTGTTTCATGCCCGGTTTACACTCAAGGACCGGATTTCGATTGAAGAGCAGGTCATTCGAAATTATGGCAAGCACTCGGGCCCCGATGAGCGAAAGGGACGAATCCTCGTGGCAAC
>RFGJ01000434.1 GCA_003696665.1 Gammaproteobacteria bacterium
CGCGCACGGGCAGGCGGATGGCGGCGGCCACATCGCATCCGCCGGCATCCACCAGCCGCAGGAACTCCTCGGCCCGCGCATCCCAGGCCGCCGGCCCCTTGCGCGCGGCGATCAGCTCCGGATGCACGACCACGGCCGCATCGCGGGCTTCGTTTGCCTGCCAGGCGCCGCTCATGCCGGCGCCTCGCCGGCGAGCGCCCGCCGGATGCGCAGGGCCAGGGTTTCCGCCTCGCCCCGGACGGCATCCGGCGTCTGGTGCAGAAACCAGGTGCGCTGGCGCTTGGCGTAGCGGCGGGTGGCGGTGATGCCGCGGCTCACAGCCTCTTCCAGGCTGCATTCGCCGTGCAGATGCGCGAGCAGCTGGCGGTAGCCCACCGCGCGCATCGCCGGATGCGCTTCGGGCAGGCCCAGCGAGGCCAGCCAGCGGACTTCGTCCAGCCATCCGGCCGCCATCATTGCGTGGAAACGCCGGGAAATGCGCTCGCGCAGCACATCGCGCGGCGGGTCGAGCACGAACACGGGGCAATGCACGGGCTGCATGCTCGCGCGGGACTGGCGCAGCCATTCGCTAAACGGTCGGCCGGTCGTTTCGCAGACGCCGAGCGCGCGCAGGATGCGTTGGGTGTCGCCCCGCGCCAGCCGCGTCGCTGTTTCCGGATCGAGTTCGGCCAGCCTCGCGTGCAGCGCCGGCGTTCCGGCTTCGCGCGCCTCGCGCGCCAGTCGCTCACGCACGGCGGCATCCTCCGGCGGGATTTCGGCCAGCCCTTCGATGAGCGCGCGCAGATACAGCCCCGTGCCGCCCACGATCAGCGGCGTGCGACCGGCCCGGTTCTCGGCGCGAATCACATCCCGCGCCAGCCGCGCCCAGCGGGCGGCCGAGCAGGTGTCCGGAAGCCGGACACAGTCCAGCAGGAAATGCGGGGTCTGTCGGCGTTCGTCCGCATCGGGTTTGGCGGTGCCGATGTCCAGTCCTTGATAAACCTGCATCGAATCGCAGCAG
>RFGJ01000435.1 GCA_003696665.1 Gammaproteobacteria bacterium
AAGAATCTAGAGGGTTTTTACACACGATTTGGCGACGTTGAAGCGCTGGTGCGCGAGGAAGACGATGCGTTGGCCATCTATGGTTCGGGAGAATCGTTACAATTGACGTTTGTCTCATCGACACGTGCCACAGAGGATGACATCTGGGTTTTGGAAGTGCGCGGTTACGCCAAAGACATGGACTTGTATACGGATACGGGCGGACGTATCGAACCGCTTCCAGTCAAATATCCAGAGCGAAACGAAAGAGAACGATTACATAAACAGTATAATGTACGGGTCAAAGCACCATGGGGAAGTCAGTAAGGCATAGCATCGTTTTACCCAAGCGTTTGGTGAGTTTACATCAAGGGTTATGGTGGGCAGCCATTGTTCTGTTTGCGACAGGTATCTATCTTGGCAGCGTGACGCTGTTTGAATGGTTGCTTGACTGGCAGTTGCAAAACCAGGCATACCAATGGCTTTTTCTGGCGCACTTGTTGGTGGGTGTTGCTTTTACACCGTTGATACTTTGGTTTATCGTCCACCATTTTCGTTTGGCCATTTCCCGTCCCAACCGAAAGGCTGTCAGAATTGGTCTGTGGCTGGCAGGGGTGATTTTGGCCGTGACCATCACAGGCTGGCTATTGCTCCGTGTCGAGCCGATCATGATTCCTGCGGGGTGGGGGCGTCGCATTCTCTATTGGCTGCATGTTGTGATGCCAGTGGCCATGGCTGTACTTTACTGGTTGCACCGGCGAGTGGGCATTCACATGCAATTGTCGCATTTGCGACGCAGATTGTGGGCGCTCGGGAGTTTGACGGCTGCGTTGAGCTTGGTGCATATCACCGTATTTCTTCCGGACGAGTTGCAATGGGAAACCCCTTTTTTGCCAGCGCGCGTTGCCGTGCCAGCAGGACAGACCTTTGCTGATTCTGATCTTATGCTCAATGGTTACTGCGAGCGTTGTCACCAAGAAACCGTACATCGTTGGGCGCATAGTGCGCACCGTTTTAGCTCGCTCAATAATCCGGTTTACCGCTTTTCAATCGAAAACATGAGACAAAAACTTCAACAGCGCGATGGTCATACAAAAGCGAGCCGATTCTGTGCCGGATGCCATGACCCGGTATTGTTGCTGACCGGAAGGTTTGATCAGCCGGATATCGGTCGCCATAGCGATGCCGCCAATGAAGGCGTCAACTGTGTGGCCTGTCATGCGGTAAGAGAGGTTCCTGATCGCATTGGAAATGGTGGTTATCGTGTTGCAAAGTTAAGCCACTATCCCTTCGCCTTTTCCGAAAACAGGGCCTTGCGGTGGCTGAGTGATCAGTTGATTTTGGCAAAGCCTGACTTCCACAAACGAGTCATGATGCCAGAAACGCTCAAGAAACCGGAGTTTTGTGGGGCTTGCCACAAAGTGCATATCCCAAAGTCTGTCAATCACTATCGTTGGCTACGCGGACAAAATCATTTGGACGAGTTTTTTTTAAGTGGCGTGAGTGGTCGGGGTGTCAGCAGTTTTTATTATCCGGAAGAACCGCACGAAGGATGCTTGCAATGCCACATGAAGGCAAAGCCGGTGACTCGCCAAGATTTGGCAGCAAAGTCGGGGCCGACCGCCAACCGCCTGATGTTGAAGGATCACTTGTTCCCATCTGGGAACACGGCGCTTGATGCTATGGTGGGCGATACTGTGTACGCCAAAGAGCGCGAAGAAGCATTGCAGCAGGCTGTTCGGGTAGAAATTTTCGCGTTACGGAGAGGCGGAACCGTTGATGGCGAGCTCATCCCGGCTGATACCATGCGTCTGGAAGACTGGAATACGGCGCGGCGTTGGTTGGTTGAAGTGGTCACCCGAACCACAGGGATGGGACACGTTTTCACTGGCGGGACGACGGACTCTAACCAAGTCTGGGTTCAGCTTGAAGCGGAACTTGAAGATGAGGCAGGACGTCGGTTTCGAGGGATATCGGGGGCCATTGACGCAGCGGGTAACGTTGATGGCAAAGCGCACTGGCTGAAGGCAGAATTGTTGGCTCGCGACGGAACGCCAATCCGTGAGCGCAATGTGGAAGACATTTTCGTTGCACTTTACAACCGTCAGATTCCGCCTGGGGCAGCGGATATCGCGTCTTTCCAGATGATTTTGCCGGAGGCAGGGCATTGGCGACGGGTAAACCTTCGGGCACGTGTCTATTATCGAAAGTTCAGTCAATCGCTCTGGCACAAGTCAGGTGGGCGTGGAAAGTTACCGGTAGCATTATTGGCTCAGCACGAGTGGACGCTGGGAACTGAGGGAGCTGTCTCTGACAGTCCGGTGCCAGAATGGCAGCGTTGGAATGACTACGGAATCGGTCTGCTTCGCATACCGCAGCATCAGCGTCTGAGGCAGGCACGAGAAGCCTTTGAAAAAGTCGCCCAATATGGCCGAGCGGAGGGGCATCTGAATTTAGCGCGCGTGGCGCTGATTGAAGGTCGGCTCCGTGATGCGATTGTTCGGATCAACGAGGCCATTGCTCTGGGAACAAACACGCCTTGGACCGCACATTGGCTGGCGGCCCAAGTGTACCGACAGATGGGAGACTATGCAAAAGCTCATGAGCATCTTAAGAGGATATTTGAGGTCAAGTGGCGGGGAGGAGCGTTTGATTTCCGGTCCGATTGGCGTTTGCTCAACCTTGCAGCGGATACAGCACTTGTGTTGGCACAGTCATCTTCGGATGCGTCAAAAAGGGTATTCTGGTTGAGCCAAAGTGAGCGTTATCTCATGGATGCGTTGCGAGAAAACCCGGAATATTCCGATACTCACTTTAATTTATTTAGACTGGCGGCGTTACGTGGTGACCATGAAGCGATGACGCGACACCGCGCACTCCATAAAAAATACAAAGTCGATGACGAGGCGCGTGGTCACGCGGTGCTCAAGGCCAGACAAAGTGACGAAATTCTGGATTTCCAAGCAAATCCAGTCCCAATTCATCCCCTTATTTTGCGGCCTGAGGAGGACAGCGCACCATGAAGCTTTGGCGATACGGAGTGCTCGCGATACTGTTTGGCATTGCCGGCTGGTATTGGTGGGCAGTGAGCAAGACATCGAAACCGGAAAGTATCGTTGAACAAAGGTCTCTCAAGGGCCCGTCAACCATGCCCACATTTCGCTTGGTCACAGAGGCAGACAATTACGGAGTGGATTTCCATCCGGAGAATGGAGCGTACGGCGAGAAACTGTTGCCGGAAACGATGGGGCAGGGGGTCGCTGTCGTCGATATCGACGGCGATGGTGATGACGATTTGATTTTCGTGAACGGGATGGTTTGGCCATGGCGTGAACAAAAAAGCAAGACGCCATTGCTTGCTGTCTATCTCAATGATGGAAAAGGTCACTTTTCAAGTGTCGAAATTCCTGGACTCTCTGAAGCCCAGGGCTATGGACAGGCAATCGCCACAGCGGATCTTAATGGGGACCAGCGTCCTGATATTTTTGTGACTTGTGTTGGCAAAGACCAACTGTTTCTCTCATCGGCTACGGGTTATCAACGGATGGCTGGTGTGCATGAAGGCTCACCTACGGCATGGAGCAGTGCAGCGGCTTTCTTTGATCAGGATGGCGACGGCGATCTGGATTTGCTCGTGGCGGAATATTTGCATTGGTCTCCCGATATTGACCGAAAAATCAACTTTCAAATGGCGGGTATCGGCAAGGCGTACGGCCCCCCGAAAGA
>RFGJ01000436.1 GCA_003696665.1 Gammaproteobacteria bacterium
GAATAGAAACCATGCTGATCGTGATGAGAAAATCGGTGACCGAACCGCAGATCCGCGAAGTCAAGCAGTACCTGGTCGACCAGGACTACGACTTTCACCAGTCCACCGGCGCCAACCACGTCATCATCGGCGTCATCGGCGATACCGGCAAGATCGACCCCGGCAGGTTGAAACAGTTCGACGGGGTGCTTGCGGTGTTCAAGATACCGAAAGAGGGATAACGAAAACCGGCCCTTCCAATGTAGGAGGGCCGGTTTTTTATTTAGCATCTTTTTGAATCATCTCTTGGGGTAGAAGAAGGGGAATTAGAAAACAGGTTTGTGAAGTCTGACCCCTTTGACGTTTTCAAAAGCCTCGTCATTTGTTAATACAACATTAAACCACTTTGGCAGAGGCAACTTTTCACTGTGACACTCCGAAAAGTATGGCATTCAAAATCCGCATTGCCAGATTGAATTCATCCGTGGTGTCAATGGTTGTTGGCAAGCTAGCTTTGTGAACCATCAAAGACTTTTCAATATCATGCGTCACAGCACCAATTTTTTGGACAATGGCTGCATTGTCTTTTTGTCCTTGATCTTCAATCCTCACCTTCACTCTGCCAGACAGACCTCCAATCAAATCTCGTTTGGGCGCAAAATCCATTTTAAGTGTGCCGATGTAATAAATCCTACCTTTTTCGGGTACCGAGAACGCAACTTTAGGCACTATGAAATAATTACCGGACCAGGGGTCATGATAGTTGATTCTATAAATAACGTAAATACCAGGTTCAAGGGACCACACAAAATAGCCATTTTCATCGACTTCCCCATGTATCTTGGACCTGTCGTCCATCCGTAGCAAGTTTGGCGAGACAGAAAAATTGAACAAACCCTTTTCTATCCTCTTTTCTTTTCCATTTTCCAACCACTGGATGCGTCCAAAAACTGCCGATTTTTTTCCTGATGACAACACTTGATCCAAGTCACTGGGTCCTTTGATATCTTGCGCCGGAGCCACACATGAAATTAAAGCGGTACACAGACCCAAAATGACTATCGAGCGAAGCAGTCGACATGTTTTCATGCTTTTACCTCCTCTATTCTTCCGGCGCACACCGCTCTTTCGCCAGAGCATCAATCTTTTCCTGTTCAGTCCAAAGCCTAGCGTTTTCTGCGCCTAATTCAAAGAGTTGCTTTTCATATCCTTGCAGGTCCCCGACCACCTGGAGATACTGGGCTTCAATAAATTTTGTCCCGAGCGTTTCTTGCTGAAAGTTCAGAACACAACGGCATAGCCTTTCACTGTTGCCGCGCTCGACACATTTCGCGACCAGGAACTCTATCCTCTGGGCCTTCAACCTTTTGGACTGCGTCTTTTTCAATCCGGTCTTTTGGTGCTCAGGTCCGAGGAATGCAAACCCCTCAAAAAATTTGCGGAGAAGCTCTTTAACAGGACGAATGGGGATGAATCCCGGAACCCCCTCGCCGACCTCATACATGATCTGATAGAGATACGGCCCCTTCCGCAGGACAAACATACCTAGTTCCACATCGCCCTTGGTCTCAACATACCCTGTCGATTTCGGCTCCACGACAACACACGGTGCTCCATGGGGATGTTTGGCCAAAATCAGGACTGCAGGCCCTGACTCCGTTCTGATGTTCTCCCGCTCACGTATGATGATCCCGCGATTTTTAAGATGAGGCGCGAGGGCTCTATCAAACCACACGTCCAGGGATTCGTTTGTGGCACCGTCTTCGCGTCTTGCTACCGCGTATACACGGCACTGGCCGTCGGAAAACTCGACCGAAAATCGGCCTGGGCCATATATGCCATCAGCAATCTTCGCTCCGGGCTGGAGCAAAGGGGGGACGGTTACTCGAAAATCGCCGTAGGGACTTACATATACGCCGTTATCGAGTCGCCCTGTAATTTGGTGATACAGGGCCGGCGAATGATCTTGCGGGGGTGGAGCGGAACAACCGAGAAGACCCGTCGCAACCGTGAGGCACGCAGCCAAAAGTGTTCGCGGGATCACGGTTGTCCTCCATCGTCTGACGTTCGGCGCACCACATATCATTTAATACCTCCGCACGTTCCGTATGGAGTTGCTGGAAACGTATAGTTTGCTCTGTCGCTATCTTTTCAGGTCTAGATTTGCTCCTACAAGTTGGGAATTGAAATACGCCTCACTCTTTCAGGTATGCCTCTTTCTCTTCTATGAATTTCAGTGTATGAAAACATTCCACCCAGAGCCCCCTATTAGATGCTAACATCCAAGTTCAGCCGACGCGAAACTGCGTAGCGGTTGAGCAGTCGGCTGGAGCGCTGTGTCAGGGCTCTGTTTCCAGTCGAGAACAAGAATCCTTGAAAAAGGTCGTATCAAATGACGCGGCATATACCTTTCCATCGGCCACATTTATGAATAGTGCTCTACCCCCACGAAGAACCTGGTCTTTTTTATAGACCCAGACTTCGTGCCCCCCAGACTTGTCGTCACAATGGTATTTTTCTAATGGCCCCCCTACATATGTCATCAAATCCTCTTTTGACATACCGCCGTATGCCAGTTGAGCCTTTTCA